>NZ_JAGWCW010000001.1:0-265119 GCF_020657835.1 Clostridioides sp. ZZV14-6387 | reverse complement strand
AGGAATTAGGAATTAGGAATTAGGAATTAGGAATTAGGAATTAGGAATTAGGAATTAGGAATTAGGAATTAGGAATTAGGAATTATTTATGTAAATAGATTAATATAAAAGGTAATTAAACATTAGTGAAAAATTAAAGATAGTTAAATTAAAGTAATGGTCTAATATATGAAATTTATAGTGACTTTATAATTTAAAGATAAACTTGGGTGCTATTGACAAAGAATAAAATTAGCAGTAAAATGATTGCATGAGCAAATAGATTATTGCGCACGCAAAAATAAGCGACAAATAATAAATAAGGAGAGAATATGAGACAGCTATTAAAATGGGTTTCCATTATAAATAGATATAATACAAATTATATTGACAGGAAATTGGCGGACATTGGAATCAATAATAGCCAATATTTTTATGTGTTACACATATGTAATAATCCAGGTATTACACAAGATACTATATTTGAAAAAATCCTTGTAAATCCTAGTAATATAACAAGAGCTTTGGCAAATTTAGAAAAAGAGGGATTTATCACTAGAAAACCAAGTGTAAAGGATAAAAGAACATGGCATTTATATCCTACAGAGAAATCTTTAGAATGTTATGATGAAATATTAAAAATAACAAATGGATATGTAGAAGAATTGTTGAGTTCATTTGAAAAAGAAGAGAAAGAGTTGTTTATATCAATGTTAGAAAAAGTTGCATTTTTAGCTATTGATATGAATGAAGAAGCAAAATTGGAGGCGAAGGAAATTGGAAGAAAACTATAAAGAACCATTGGAATATGATAAAGTTTCAAAATTATTAACTAAGTATGCAATTCCTAGTATTATAGCAATGTTAGTAAGTGCCTTATATAACATTGTTGACCAAATATTTATTGGGCAAGGTGTTGGGGTATTAGGTAACGCTGCTACAAATGTTACTTTCCCATTAACTACAATATGTACAGCAATTGCCTTGTTATTAGGTATTGGAGGTGCATCTAAATGCTCATTAGAATTAGGAGCTAAAAACTCAGAAAAGGCTACAAAAGCAGCAGGAAATTCAATCTGTTTGATGGCTATTTTTGGAGTAAGTTTGTTTATAATAGTATCAATATTTTTGACACCATTATTAAAATTCTTTGGCTCTACACCAGAAATACTACCTTATGCACACACATACACAAAAATTACATCAATCGGATTACCATTTCTTATAATGTCCACTGGAATGAGTAAGTTGATACTTGCAGATGGAAAACCAAAAGCTTCTATGTTTTGTATGTTAGTAGGAGCAGTCATTAATACAATCTTAAATCCATTATTTATATTTGTTTTTAATATGGGTATTGCTGGGTCTGCTTTAGCAACTGTCATTGGACAGTTTATATCTTTTGCAATAAGTATTTATTATATAAAGAACTTTCAACATATCAAATTACATAAGAAAAGTTTTAAATTAGAGAGTATAATTTATAAACATATATTTGCACTAGGTTCAAGTTCATGTTTTAATCAATTAGCAATGACTGTAACACAGATAGTTATGAACAATACATTGGCATACTATGGAGCTAGGTCAGTTTATGGAAGTGAGATTCCACTTGCTTGTGTTGGTATTATTATTAAAGTAAATATGATTTTTATATCTATAATTATAGGTATAGCACAAGGTATGCAACCTATTATAGGATATAATTATGGAGCTGAAAATTATAATCGTGTAAAAGAAGCATATAAGTTAGCAGTAGGAAGTGCAACTGTTATAGCTATTATTGCATTCTTATGCTTCCAACTATTCCCACGACAAATTACATCTATATTTGGTAATGGAAATGAGACTTATTTTATATTTGCAGAACATTATTTTAGGACTTTCTTGTTCTTAACATTTATAAATGGTGTTCAAATAATATCATCAACTTTCTTTACATCAATTGGAAAATCAGTACTGGGACTTTTTACTTCTTTGACTCGTCAGATTCTATTCTTAATTCCATTGATAGTAATCTTACCAATGTTTATGGGAATTGATGGAGTAATGTTTGCAGGTCCAATAGCAGATGCTGCAGCGGCAATTGTATGTATATACTTTGCACTTCATGAAATGAAGTCATTAACTATAAAGCAAAATAAGATGATTGGTAATCATAAGGAGATTGTGGAAGTATAAGAGAATCTCTAAGAAATGTAATAAATTAAATTTTATTGATTAATACTAAAATAATATTCATGTATAATTTTAGAGGTGCATTTTCAGGAGCTACAGTGAGATTGCAGAGTATAGATACTTTATCTTACTTGAAAAGATTGTTTAAAAAACACTCAAATCTGCATAATAGCTAATGAAAATGCACTATTTATAATGCTTGTTTTTTTAATAAAACTAAAAACCTATCTCCATTCAGTTACATTACTCAATGGTAATCTAGGTCTCATTGATGGTTCTTCATCAGGATAACCTAAAGATATTGCAGCTACCAATTGATTACCTGTATCTAGCCACTCACATAATTCACGATATGCAAAGTATACATCACAAATCCAAAGACTACCTAGACCTAATTCTACAGCCATAAGTGACATGTTTTGAATGGCAGCTCCAATTGATTGTATGTTTGCCATTTCATAGAAGCGTTCTTCAGCAGATAAGCTTTCTAAAGGTGATTTACCTAATTTGTTTAAAATAAAGATTGTTACTGGAGCTTGTTCCATAATTTCAACTGTGTAATTTGCACCAGCTATATGTTGACGACTCTCTGGAAGAAGTCCATTGTCATCAATTTCATTTTGAATACCCTTACTCATGACTTTAAGCATAGATTCTTTTTCATTTTCAGTGACAACAACAAAATGCCATGGTTGTCTGTTTTTAGATGAAGGTGCATTTATTCCAGCTTCAATTATTTTTTCTATGGTTTCATGTGAAATACTTTGATTTTTATATTTTCTAATACTGCGTCTTTTTGATATAGAATCACTTATCATCTTAAGTAACCTCCGTTTATTTTTTGGGAAAATACATTTGAGTTTTAGTTTCCATTTTTAATTATTTTAGCATTAATCAGGAAAAAAGTCATTAATCTTGGTATAGGGTTGTATTTGATATTATATTAAGGACTATATAGAAGAATAAACTATAAAAATTTAGTATTGTTTTGTGAATTATATAAAATTCTATAAAGCAGGAACTTTGTGGTTTTAGTCATGAGAGGTTCAGATGTGTAAAAGAGTAACATATATGTTTTCTATTAAAAGTTACATATGAAAGTATTAGATACTTATAAATATAAAATATTGTGAATAAAATATGATAAATATAATAATCTATATGTTTACATTAGAGAATTTATATACTATAATTATTTAAAACTAAATATGAACACTGAAGAGGTGATGTAGTGAAATTAGATATGGATAGTATGATATATATACTAATTTATATGACATTATTGGTATCTATTATTGGAAGTATAATTTATTTTTGTAAAGACCTCTTAAATCATAGAATTACATATGTTTTAATAAGAAACATATTTGTAAATAGAAATACATACTCTGAAGAAAGATTGCCTAAACAGTATATCGTTTTTCAAAAATATGATATTTGGAGGTATTGTAGTCTGTTTTAATTTGAAATGAATCTATTATAATTCTAAAGATTAAAAATAAAAGGAGATAATAAAATGGATTTCATTTCAAGTATATTACAAGGATTATTAAGTATATTATTTAACTTTACAGGAGATTTTGGGATTTCTATTGTACTTATAACTTTAGTAGTGAAGTTAGTACTAATGCCACTGTCATTGAAACAAAGATTTTCTGTAAAAAAACAGCAAGAATTAGCAGAAAAAATGGAACATATAAAAGAAAAGTATAAGAATGATACTAAAGAATTGGAAAAGCAAATACAAGTAAATTCTATAGAAAGTATGAAGAGTATGCTGGGATGCCTTATAATTTTAGTGCAAATGCCAGTAGTATATGCGTTATATCATGTATGTCTAGATATGACAAAGGAATTTACAACAATTATAATTCCATGGATTGCTAATTTAGGTACATTTGATAATTTATTTATATTGCCTTGCATATATACATTAATTATGTTAGCTTCAAATTTGGTGAATTATATACCGTATTTTAAGGTGAATTCTCAAGTAAAGTTTAACAAGCAAATGGCTTTAGTGACTACTATAACAAGTCTTATATTGACTGCTAGAACTCCAGTAGCGATAGGTCTGTACTTTATAACAAGTGCAATTTACTCATTAATTGAAGATATTTGTTTTAGAATATATTTTAATCGAAAAAATAGAATAGTAGCTAAGTAATATAATTATTATTCTAGACATATTTTAGCCTGCTAACTTGAGATATAGTTAGCAGGCTATTTTTATTAGTAATACTATAATAATACTATTAAAAATAGTTGCAAAATAAATAAATTAATATAGACTAAAATAAAGTCTACAAAAAAGAAGCTAGATTTACATAACTGCTGATGATGAAGTTGAATCACTTACAATATTAAAAATAGTTATATAGATTTAATGGAATTAGATATTATGATTCCATATTTAAAATGAATTCTCAGCATGTAGAGTTTCACGTGAAATAGCTAAGATGATTATTAAGACAAGTATATAATTTTAGTTGAGCATTATATAGTATTATTATTTTAGTATAGATTACTTGGATTCTTTTGACTTAAATATTCCTTGATTATAAAACTGTTTTGAGTAGGGAATAGACAAGGCGAAAAATAAGAGCATAATACCTGCTATTATGATTAAATTATTAATAGATAGTATATCTGCCATTGGTCCAAAAACCATCATACCAAGGGGAATAAAGCCTGTATATATGATGATAGGTAAACTAAGAACTCGACCTTGCATCTGCGGTTCTACATGTTCTTGCAACATAGTCATAGCTGATGCTTGAATAATTGGAATAGAAAAATTGGTAAAAAACATAAATATAAAAAATTGCCAAGCGTGCGTTACAAGACCTAAAATAATTGAAAAAATAGCATAAGATAATATTGCTAAGAAAAATGTCTTATTTCTGTTTTTAAAGCCACCAAAGATTCCTATAACCAATCCACCTAAAACCATACCTAAAAACCCAATCATTTCAATAATAGACAGATACATATAACCCTTGCCAAATGTACGTTCAATCAATAGCCCTATAAGAAAACCTGATGGAACACAAAGAAGCATGAATGCACTATAAGTAAAAAGTATCTTTCTAATGAATTTATTTGAAAAGCAGTACTTTATTCCTGATACCATATCTGTAAAAAATGATACTTTTTCAACTTGCTTTGGTATGTTATGTTTAGGAATCTTGATAAATATTAATAACACAATAGCTATAATTGCAGTAAATATATCGATTAAAAGAATTTGATTTATTTTATTCCCAAAACTAAGGATTGCTGCAGCTACAATAGGAACTATAAATTGTACTATAGATTGTAGACTACCATTTATGCCATTAAAACGCATTAAATATTCTTCTGGTACAAGTTGAGGAATCATTGCGCTTACAGCAGGTGTCTGCACACCACTTCCCAATGAACGTATAACAGATACTATTGCTATAGCTATCATTTCATTCTTTGTTCCAGTTGATGACATCATAAATAGTATTAGAACTACTGTAGAGATAGCAATTATTGAATCTGATACAATGATGAGTACTTTCCTATTGTAGTAGTCTGCCCATACACCAGCAAAAAAAGAAATTATCATTTGAGGGATAAAGGAACATACAGTTAAAATTGTTACCCATATTCCTGATGATGTTTGAAGTGTGACATACCATATAAGGGCCATCTGTACAAGCGATGAGCCAAATAGGGAAATATATTGACTTGCTAGAAAGGTAATTACTTTTTTCTTCCATGTAGAATTAGTATTTTTGTTTTCCATTCTATTCCTCCTTTGATTTGTGTGTTGAATTTTTCTCGCTCTTAAGAATAACACACAAATCAAAGTCTGGAGTTAGAGTGTAGGGTTAAGAAAATTGTTTTTTCATAATTTGAAGATGAGCTTTCATGGTTTTTGCATTATGTTCAGCTTCTTTCAATGAAGTTATCAACTTATCACATACTGATATAATTTCATCATCATCTTTTGGAGTATCGATGACAGTTTTAATATTAGTGTCTGGATTACAAGATAAAGCATTTAACATTCGTAAAATGGCTGAAAGAGAATAGTTCGCACAACGAAGAGAACTTATAATTTTAAGTCGTTTTATATCTTCATCAGTATATACACGATAACCATTTTGTTTTCTTTTTACTTTTAGTAAACCATTCATCTCCCAGTTTCTTAAAGTATCTATTGTAACTTTTAAGTGTTCTGCAGTTTCTTTTCTAGTTAGAAATAGTTTATCTGTTTCAGTAGTAGTTCCATTTAAAATTTGTGCAACTATGGTAAGAGCCTCCTCAGCATTGGATTTTTCTATTTCTAACTGTTGCAAGTATTGGTCTACAAGACAGATAGCTTTGTCAAAGTCTCTATTTGCGGATGTTTTGATAATCTCAAGGGCGTTTTTTCTCAACCCTCTTTGCATAACTTCAATTTTTAAGGCTGTGCGAGCAAATCTAAATTGTTCTATATGAAAATCATTAAAGATACGATATCCATTGGTATTACGTTTAGGTCTAGGTATTAAGTTGAGTTCTTCATATAAACGAACTGTATTAGGATGTACACCAATTAAATCTGCTATTTCTGATGTTGTGTAAGTGTTCATTAGTATTCAACTCCTTTATGTATGTAGTATCAATCATAATATCACTAAACCAAAGTCTGGTGTTATAGTGGAGGGTTTTGCTATCTGTAGTATAGTTAATCTATTATAGCAGTAAGTATATGTTTTTGAATAAGTTCCCATCTATCACGTGGTTTAAAAACTATCTTAGATGGTATGGCTATGACTAAGTCATATTGTGGAATACAACAGATAGCATTTCCCCCAGCCCCCAGTGCTGAATACCATAAAACTCCGTCTTTTTCACATAACCACCATAGATAACCATACTCATTAGTATTCATTTTGACTGATTCTTCAATCCATGATTTAGATATAATACTTTTATTATTCCAAATACCATTATTTAAATACAGAAAACCAAGTCGTAACATATCTCTAGCACTCAATGTAAGCCCCCAGCCACCTGTAGAATTACCTTGCCTATCTTTTGACCAACCCTTAAGGTTTTTCCCAAATAAATCTTCAAAACCGAAATCATTCATATCATAATCTGGTATAACTTTCATACCAATAGGTTTAAATAAGTGTTCATTAGCAAATTCACGAGCAGATTTACCAGTAGTCTTCGTGATAATAGCTGAGAGTAGGTGAGTTCCAGCAGAAGAATATTTGAAAGTCCCAATGTTACCTTTTTGACCAAGTTGATTAAGGATATACTTTATCCAATCCTTCTGTTTACAAAGTCTCTCTAATGACTCAGTCATATTTTTAAAAGGGTATGGTGCAGTCATTGTAAGTAAATGGCGTATAGTTACTGCCTTTTTACATATTTCAGAAGGACTACAAATGTATTCAGGGAAAAAATCAACAACTTTTTGGTCAATATCTTTTATATAGCCTTTATCTATTGCAATACCAATTAAAGCAGATATAATACTTTTTGTAACTGAGGCAACATGAAAAGTATCATCAACATTATAACCATTGTAATATTTTTCAAATACTATATTTCCTTTCCTTGAAATAATTATCCCATTTATATTACTGTATTGCGAGATTATTAAAGGTTCAAGTTGTGAGAGTTTTTTTGAACTCATACCAACGATTGAAGGGTCTACATTTTCAAATGTTAAATCTAAGCAGTTGTTTTTATTCATTATAGATACCTTCCTGTTATAGATTTTGGATTTTCTTTTAGAGAGTTAGGAGAGCCTTCTGCAATTATATAGCCTCCCTTATCGCCACCTTCTGGACCAAGTTCAACAATCCAGTCACAAACTTTTAAAACATCTATGTCATGTTCAACAACGATTACAGAGTTTCCATTTGCCACTAACTCATCCAATAGTTTCATTAGTTTAGCAGTATCATATAGACTTAGACCAGTAGTTGGTTCATCCAACACATAAAGGATATTACCAGTTCGTTTTTTACCAATTTCTTTTGCAAGCTTGATTCTTTGAGACTCACCTCCACTTAAAGTAGGAGTAGGTTGACCCAGTTTTATATATCCCATACCTATTTGTTCTAGTACCTTTAAGTGTGAAACAATATTTGGAATATCTCCAAAGAAATTTACAGATTCAGATACACTCATATTTAAAATATCATGAATATTTTTATTTTTATATTTAATAGATAAAGATTCGTCATTAAATCTCTTTCCATGACATTCATTACATATATGGTCTATACTCAAGTTACTACCCAGCCAGACTTTTTCATTTCCACTGCCACTACATTTAGGACAAGCTCCTTTAGAATTAAATGAAAAATGGCCAGCTGTAAATCCTTGAGCTATTGATTCTGGTTGATTTGCAAATAATGTACGTATCTTATCCCATATACCAATATAAGATGCAGGGGTTGAATTCATATTCTTACCAATAGGGGACTGAGATATCTCTGAATATCCAGAAATATACTTAGTGCCTATCAATCTGTCTGCTATAGTTTCAACAAGTGTATAATCATCTTCATCGTTTATTTCACTATCTGTGCTACTTGTTTGACTATTGATATTGTGGTTATTAAAGTAACTTCTAAGAAGAGGAAGTAGGGTGTCTGACACAATAGAACTTTTTCCACTGCCTGATTTACCAGATATTCCAACCATAGCACCCAAAGGTAATGATACTGTTACATTTTTAAGGTTATTTGTATTTGCATTTTGGATAGTTATACAAGGTATTTTATCAATATTCGTAATATTTTTAGAGGTCAATCTATTAGGCATTGAGTATTTTCCTGATAAATATTGTCCAGTGAGAGATTTATCTGATTGAAGTAGACCTTCTAAATCTCCTTGATACACAAGTTGCCCACCTTCAATACCAGCCTTTGGTCCAATATCAATAATATGCTCTGCCATTTTAATTGTATTTTTGTCATGTTCAACTACTATGACTGTATTACCTAAGTCTTTAAGTTTTTTGATGGATTTCAAGATGTCTATTTTTTCTGATTCATGTAATCCAGCAGTTGGTTCATCAAGCACATAAATTAATGAATCCATCTCTGAATCAAGATGTGAATTTAAAAATAGTCTTTGTATCTCTCCACCACTCAAAGTTGACATTTCTCTGTATAAGGATAAATGGCCTAATCGTGATTCTATTAGGTGGCTAGTTTTGGTCAAAATATCATTTATAAGGTTTGTACCAAATGTATTTAAATTCTCTTGATTCAATAAAGTTTTAAGAAACTCATCAATTTCCAAAATAGTCATTTTTCCAAGCTCACCGATATGTTTTCCATTTAAGAGTACTCCACGTGCTTCTTCACCAATCTTAAAACCATGACAATCCGAACAAGTAGTCATAGTATAAATTCCATTTAAATCTTCACCTCTTTTGTAACGGTTGTGAAATAATTTGGATAAAGAGGAACTTTTTTTACCATTTTCATAATGACCATAGAGTACTTCATTTTTTACTTCCTCAGGTAATTGTAAGAATTGTATTTCTAAGTAATCTTTGAATTTTTTAGATAATACTCTCAAATATCCTGGTGTAATTTTTGCTCTATTCAAGACTTGTTTTAGGGTATCATGTTTATCTAAGACTAGCTTTTCAATATTAATCTCAAAATATGCTCCATGTCCAGAACATTTCATACACATTCCGTCTGAAGAATTGTACGAAAAATAACTTGGTCTCAATCGTTCCTCTTTATGACCACAATCATTACAAACTAGATTAGTGCCTACAGGAGTATTACACATCGTACACATTATCTGTCCTTCTGTTGAGTACAATAGCGTAAGCATATTAAGGATATTGGTTCTTGTGCCTACTGTTGAACGAGGATTACTTTGACGAATAATATTTTGTTGGACGGCTATTGTAGGAGCTAAACCTTGAATATTATCAAATTTATCTTCCTTATCAATTCCTGAAAGTATGCCTAAAGATTGTAGATATTGTTTACGCCCCTCTTCAAATACAATGTCAAACATAAGGCTGGATTTACCTGAGCCACTGACACCTGTTGCAACAACAAGTTTGTCTTTTGGGATAGAAACATCTATATTTTTAAGATTGTGTATCTTAGCTCCATTAATTTTTATTTCTTTCATTGGTTCACCTCATTTTATCAATCTTATCAAAACATAACATAGGGATGTTTGAATCCTTAGTACAAGAATAATTTAGAGTAGGTTATTAAAAATGTTCTATAGGCAAATATATATCAACTAAGTGCCTATTTTGAGGGTGATTGTTTGGGTTATTAAGATATACTTCAAAAGGAAATGATGAACGTAACTTGTAATTGCCATTTGATAGCCATTCATTATACATAAAATCCCAAGCATCACTGTATTCATGTTTTGAAATATCGAAATGTCCCACAAGATACTTTCCAGAAGGTATTATCATATTACCAATATTATCATTTTCTTTGACAATCTTGTTGTCTGGAATTGTCATACAAATACTAGTTCTTAATTGATGTTCCTGTGTAAATTGTGGATTATCATGATATATAGCTAATATTTTTGTATTATCAAGTTCAATTAGATTCTGCTCACTTACATATGTAAAGAGCTTTTCTAAGAGTTTTGGGAAAGTACTGGTTAGATTACCATATGAACCAGTATATCTAGTATAAACAGTATTCATATCATCAAGTTCTAGAATTTCAATTTCACCCTTAACCTCTCTAGTATTCTTGCATTTAGGTTTTGATATGCTTCTATTGTACTGAGAAATTTTATATGGTTCTTTGCAATTCTTGCTATAATTATTTCTATATTTTATAGGGCTTATTTTATAATAATTTTTAAATGCTCTAGAAAAAACTGCAGAATCAGTAAAACCAAAGTAGTGTGCAATATCAGTAATTGTCATATCAGTACGATGAATAAGAAAAGCTGTTGCATTTTCTAGTTTTAGTCTATTTACATACTGAGATAAAGTTTCTTTTTCTATAGCTTTGAAAATTCTATGAAAATGAAACTTTGAAAAACCTGCTATATTGGAAAGTTCATCAAGAGAAAGTGGTTCATGTAGATGTTCTTCTATATAGTCTTGTACTTTGCAAATACGATTTAGATATTCTGTTTTACTTTTTGAGCTTGTCATAAATATCCCTCCTCATTGTGTAAACTGTATATATTAACTAAGTGATAGTAATAATATTTTATATATTTGTAATTTATGGAAAATAAGGTGGTATCCAATTTTTTATAATTAATAAAAAGTATAAGATGTCTTATATTTGTCTTTGTAGATATCAGTATGATATTCGTAATAATTAGTATACCATAGTGATTTATTTTTGATTGTGTATTTATATAAATACATAACTTATTATATGGGATAGTTATCAGGTGAATAATAACTGAAGGTAGTTAAGGTAGAGTAGTTTAATATATAGTACAAAAGCATAGAGGATATAAAATAATATTAAAAAATTACATACTAAATTTAATAAAATTTTTATATTAAAAATAATATTAAATTTATTGTTTAAATAAAAAAGTTAAATCTACACCATTAACTTATTATACTTAAAACTTTAAAATAAAAATAATCATCTAATAAGTTATTTACAAATCTAAATACTTTTATAAATGATTATTTATTTAAAATGGAGGAGTGAGAATATGAGTAACAGTTTTTATCAATTAAATTCAGCAGTATTATATTTTAATGAACGAAGTGATGTAAATAGAATAAGATTTAATCATTATGTAATGAGAAAGGAAAATATACAAAGATTAAAAAAAACTTTGCCAAGAGGACAATTTATGATGACAGTAAGAAAAGCTGCATCAGACCTTGATGTATCCATATCTACAATAAGTAAACTTGTAAATGAGTTTATAGATTTAGGTATATTGAGACTAATAAGTAGAGGAGTAAAGGGAAATTGTTGTTCTGTATATAGTTATGTTTGTTCTGAAGATAGTAATACAGAGGTTGTAACGAAAAATAGTGATATTTTCACAAATATAGAGAAATATATTAATGGAACTATTAACAATAATCAAAAATCAATGAAATATAAGCATAGAGATGGGTTGTTCAAGCACAATAATACCAACACATATGGCTGTATAGATGAAGAGAATATAGATGAAGATTATGAGTGGGTAATTGATACAGGATGTGAAACAGAAAATGAGACAAAGAAAAAAGAGTTATTAAAAAACAATTTAAATAAAAAGAATTTAAATAAAAATGCACCTGAAGAATCAACTTACCAAGCTTTAGAAAGTATTCATGAAGTTATTATAAGAAAACTAAATAATGAATCAGGAAAAAATTTTAAAGTTGATTTAGGTATAACTAAGGAGATTATAGATGAAAGATTAAAAGAAGGGCATTGTTTAGAAGATTTTTATAAGGTTATAGAGTCAAAGGTAAAAAGATGGAGATATACATCTATGGAGATGTATATAGAGCCAGTAATTTTGTTTGGATGTGACTTTGAGTCGTATTTAAGTGAAGGAAGTTCTTTAAGACCTTGTAATTATGGAGATAGATGTGAGGATATGTATGAGTAACTGTAGAGAGATATTTATTAAGAGGTTAGTTTGTTTTTAGTTGATTAAAATATGAGTATATGTAAGGATAAACAGTATATTAAAAAATAGTGTGCATTTTTTAGTGAGAAATGCACACTATTTTTTTAATATATTGGAGAAATATAACCCATTTGAATTGCTTTTGTGATAGCTTCAACTGATGAAGAAACATCTAGTTTGTCATATATATGTTGTAGATGATTTGATAATGTTCTTTCACTTATGTACAACTCGTCAGCAATCACTTTTCTTTTTTTACCACTACAGATAAGCTGTAATATTTTTTTCTCCATACTTGTCAAATCTTCAATAATTATTTCATCGTTTTCAGATGTAAAACAAGTTCTACCTTGATATACTTTTAATAGAGAATCAATTAAACTATCAGGACTAATATTTTTATTAAGGAATCCGCAGATACCTATTTTTTTAGCTTCATATTTATAAACAGGCAGGTCATATCCTGTTAATATTATTATTTTAATGGTAGGGTTAATCTTTAATAAATTATAAGCTACTTTTAATCCATCATATTCGCTTAAGTCTTTAAGATTTATATCCATTAAGACAATGTCTATTCTTTTATCTACAATCACTTCTGATAAATTATGAACATCTTGTGTAGAATAAAATTGTTCAATTTCATCATATTCTTCTAATGCAATGGACAAGCTCTTAGCAAAAAGTGTATGGTCATCAACTAACAAAATATTTATAAGAACCATCTCCTTTCATAGGAATTGTAATTTGTACACAAGCACCATGGGGGATGTTATCAGATATGTTTATCGTTCCTCCTAGATTTTCTACTTGTTCTTTAATTGATACAATTCCTTTATGCTTTGTTGTATCTAAAGAGATTTTAGATATACCTAGATGAGTTTTGAGGGATGTATTTGTAACACCATTATCACTAATATTCAATTTTATTATATCTTTTTCAAGTGATAAAGTTATCCATGCATGGCTACCATTTGAATGCTTATATACATTTGTTAGCAATTCTTTAATTAAACGGTATATCAATATATCGTATGGCTCAACCAAAAATAAAGTATCAGAACATATAAATGAAACTGAAATATTTCTTTGTGGAAAAGTTAAGGAAACACTTTCAATCAAATTCTGATAATTTTCTTTTACTGTTAGATTTTTTAATATTACAGGATGATAGTCTTGCATTTGCTTTCTTATACGTGTATTTAAATCATTAAGTGTATCACATATAATATCTTGTATTTCTGGGCGATGTGACTTGTTAGTCATATTTTTTATTGAAAGCAAGTCTTGCAATATATCATCATGTAAAAAATTAGAGAACTCTATCTTTAGCCGTTCCTCTTGTTGTAATCTATCTAATGCTAGAGTATACTTACTATCTTTAGTTATTTGTTTTTTTTCATATTTTAGATTAAATTCCAAAATAATATTACAAATAAAAATTAACATAAACAAGGTGTTTATAGCTATCAATATTATAGATAAATTGCCACCACTAAATATTACTATCATACTAATTAATGTGATACTTATAAAAAGAAGAATAATCCTTTGTTTTAGGCTAAAGATTGTTGAAAGAGGAAAACTATCATTTTCTCTAAGTACAATCCCATGAATACTCATAGAAAATATCAATACAGTTAGATAGATTCCAAAATTACTAATATGATTTGAAATTTTTATTGTGAAAAAGTAATAAATAATAAATCCTATTAGTGTTATAAATATAGAAATAAATATAGGCTTTTTTTCACTTCTTATGACAAAATCAACCCTTTTCCAATGGTAAAAAACAATATATAAAAAGCATGCTATACTTACTACAAACTGTAGTCCATACATACCAGCATATATTCTTTTAGAAATAAATGTTCCTATAACTGTACCAAAGCAAGTGATAAATAATAAAATATCTGTTATCTTGCGAAACTTATATCTGCTACCTTGAAACAAGAATAAAAGTATAAATTTGATGGAGATATACAATATAATTGGGCTTAATATTTCAAAAATAATAGTACTTACAGGTGTTGCTATAGAGGATAAGAGTAAATACC
Organism: Clostridioides sp. ZZV14-6387; assembly: GCF_020657835.1. NCBI lineage: Bacteria > Bacillati > Bacillota > Clostridia > Peptostreptococcales > Peptostreptococcaceae > Clostridioides > Clostridioides sp. ZZV14-6387. The sequence continues at coordinate 250,306 of NZ_JAGWCW010000001.1, read as the reverse complement.
AACTATCAAGCATTAACAATCCACAAAACAATGAGATAGTATTATTTTCTCTGACATTACAAGATGTTATATATGTAATATCTATAAGTAATAATGTTGAGATTATCAAGGGAATGATGCTTTGTATATTCAGATAAGTTTCAACATTTGTAGACAATACCATAAAGAGGAGTGATAAGATATAGTTTCCTAAAAATAGTATTTTTAAATTAAAGTTTGTCAATTTTATACACCTCCTTATAGATTTATAGTGTGTATTATATTAGGCTCATGACTATATCAAATTTATGAGTTTATAATTTTTATTATATAAAATATTTATAAATAAATAAAGTGGACTAAATCGTCACACATTTAAGTATGACGATTTAGGTAAATATCATTTTTTTAATACGATTTTACAACAGGTTTTAGTAGTGAGTATGTAGTATATTAAATATACTATGGCAGTTAAGAAAATCGCAATAATTACAGGTATGTATTGTGAAAACGAGCTTCCAAGTAAATTTTGCATCAAAGCAGTTTTATAGACCAAAGTAGCAAATACACAATCCAATATCCCAAGTAAAAATGGAATATTAAAAAATGGCAACACCTGCTTCTTGATAATTTTTTTTATTTGAACATTAGTGTAGCCCATTTTTTGTAAAATATCATAGTCAGACTTTGAATCTGAAACTGCTGATATATTGTTAAAGTATAAAATACTTCCAACAGCAATAAAAAATAAAACAACAAGAAATCCTATTAGCAGGAATGTAGAGCTATTAATTGATAATAAGTCATTAATCCTGTGGGAATGACCTTGTAAATAAGGACTTTTATTTAAATAATCTGAGATGTCACTATATAAATTTTCGTTATTTTTAATTGATTTACCATTGATACTTACAATACTTGTTACTGGTAATTTATTTTGAGCTATTTTCTTATATATACTATCACTAACAACGAGAGTTCCAACACTATTACCAAAAGAGATGGTATTATTTAGAGATGTCTCTTTTACTATTATAGGTGTTTTTGTATCATTGATGAGTAGTGGATAAATCATTCCATTTTCACTACTTCCATCATTATTCGGTTGATACTTTACCAAAATACATTCATTATCTCTTAAAGGAGTAAGTTGTTTTAGTAGTTTTGTTCGATTTTGTCCCTTTAATAAAGTGTAGTAATCAGAAAAAGATATACATTCAAACCCTGCCTCTCTAGGAATAAATTTTTTTAATGAACTATTATTAGATAAATCATTCCTAGATGTACCAATTGTATATTCAATTGGAAGGTCTTTTGTTGAAGATTTTACTTTATAAATATCCGTCTGTGTAAAAGTAACATCGTCTGTATTCGATGTATATTGACTTACAATTTGTTTTACATCTTCAATTTGCTTATTTCTTTCTACTCTAAATTCTATCTCTGAAGGTGCAATACGTGAAACTGATGCAATAGGATAATATAAAGAGAGTGCCATGACACTTGAAACTGTTAAAGTAGCAGCACAGAGCAATGTAAGCATAATCAGAGTCTTAGAATTTGAGCGAATACGATAGATAAAGTTTGGAGTAGTTATTATCTTTATATCTGTATAGAAAGCTTTTTTATTTTTTTTGCTATGTTGCATAATGTATGGAAGAAAGGAACTGATAAAGAGAATTGTACCAACTACAATAAGAATCATAGTTATCAAACCTATTTGATAAAATCCTATACATATCCATACTGACTTAGTTCCACGAAGAATATCTAATGCTAGACAATAGCCACTTAAAATCAGAATAAAGCCTATAAAAGCTGGAATTTTTCGGAACTTCAACTTTTTTTCTGCACTTTTTTCATATCTTACTAATTTTATAAGTGAAGTCTTAAAAATAAATTTAGCGTTTGATATAGCTATTACTAAAACAACTAAGACTATAAAGAGTGTTGTTTTAGATATTGCACTCATATTAAAAAATGGGATTTGTGAATTGTCAATTGACAAATTGAGAAGTGCATTAATTCCAAAGACAATACCTTTATGAACCAATGCCCCCAATATCAATCCAACAATAAGAGCTCCAATACAAGTTAATATATTCTCAAAAGTAAGTAGTGATAGGACTGTAAACTTACGGTAGCCAAGTAAAGTATATATGCCAAGTTCTTTTGTACGACGTCTCAAGAAGAAGCGATTTGAATATGTCATATAGAAGATAACAAATACCATTAAAAATATGGAGATAACATTACACATAGATTCGACTCTGCCATCAGTTGAAATCTTTTCTAATATTACCTTATTAACAGAAAATGAAGTAAATGCAAAAAATACAGTGATAACAAAAGAGACTGAAAGCATATATAGAGAATAGAATGAAAGGTTCTTTTTAAGGTTTTTTATTGCCATGTAAAAAATGTTCATTAAATTATCCTCCTATCTTTTAGTATCCAATTTTGTAATTTCTTTAATAATCAATTCATAAAATGTACGCCTGCTGTTTTGTTGCTTGTCTAGTTCTTTAATGATACAACCATCTTTAAAAATCAAAATTCGATTTGCAAAGCTAGCTGCATAGGCATCGTGTGTTACCATTAAAATTGTTGTTTTCAATTCCTCATTTGCTTCTTGTAGTGAGTAGAGTAGCTCAGTGGCTGAGTTAGAATCTAAAGCACCTGTTGGTTCGTCTGCAAATAGAATGCTAGGTTGTTTAACTATTGCTCTAACTGCTGAAGCTCTCTGCCTTTGCCCTCCAGATAATTCATTTGGATATTTGTTTAATTGAGCAGTTATACCAAAGCGTTCGGCTAGACTTCTTACCATGTTTTCTATTTTATCTGGATGTAGTTTTTGAAGTGTAAGGGGTACCGAAATATTCTCGAAAATTGTAAGGCTATCTAGTAAAAAATATTCTTGAAAGATAAAACCTAAATTATCTCTACGAAAATCAGCAGAACTGGTATCATTAAGTGATTTCAAGCTTACATTGTTTATGAAAATATCTCCACTTGTTGGTTTATCAATTGTAGATAATACGTTAAGAAGAGTTGTTTTTCCAGAACCAGAAGCCCCCATTATCCCTATAAATTCTCCTTCTGATACATTGAAAGATACCTTATCTAAACTTGGTTTTTGACCCTTAGTATAAATTTTAGTTATGTTATTTACTTTCAATATGGTATTCATTGTATATATCTCCTTTCATCTTTATACAGTCAAATTATATATTAACTTTATTGTTAATTCATGAGTAAATCACGCAACAATTTTTTGTAAAGCAATAAGGGAATTATTATTAAAGTATTGAAAGGGTAGATTATTATCAAGATATATAATATTGAATACATTTTTACTAGCTTTGAGTTAAAGTGTATGTGATAGAGATACAATATTGAAAAAACAAAAAATAAAATAAAAGCCATAAATACAGGAAAATCCAGTATCTATGGCTTTATAATAACTAATAAAAGTGTGTACTTTATTAATTATCTATTTCAAACTCTAATATCTTACCAGTAATTGCATTGATTGTTATCTCGTATTCAGTATTTCCTTTTCTTATTTCACCTTCATATTCTTTATCATCTTCATCATATTCAAATTTTACTATTTTCCCACCAGGTACTTTATCTAGCATTATTGATTTAGCTTTTTCAGCACCAATAATAGAACTATTGTCATTAGTATTAGAGTTATTGTTGTCATCAAAGTCATCATCATCAGAATCCTTGTCCATATCAATATCTACAATTCTTCCATCAAATGCATTTATCTCTAATTCATATGTTTTTTTATTCTTTACTATTTTAGCTTCATATTCATTATCTTCAGCATCGTATTTGCAATAGATTAAATTACCATTAGGAATAGCATCTAGTGCTATAGATTTAGCTTTATCCAATGATATATTTTTTGTACCTAAATTGTTATCATTTAAGTCATCGTCTTTTTCAATTTCTATTATTTTGCCAGAGTATGCATCAATTTCTATTTCATATACAACATTATCTTTTAGAACTTTGCAGTCATATTTATTATCATCTTCGTCATAATAACAAACTAAAATATTGTTTCCTGGAAGAGCTTGTTTTAATATATTTTTAGCCTGTATTAAAGATATTTTCTTAGTTTTATTTCTTATATCAACATTTTTTAGTTTTAAAATATCTTCAAATGCTTTTTGGTTATATCCTCCTCCTACTTGTGTTATTTTATCTATGTCTTTATTTTTAATAAATTCTTTTTGACTATTTACAAGGCTACCATTAGATATCATTATAGGTGAATTTTCTTTAGCAGCTAGTACTCCTATTGATAATGAATCTACTAGTGCATTTTCTTGATTAATACCATCTTTGGCTACAAATATATTATTTATTTTCTTGTCCTTATAAAATTGTTCGATAATTTTTGCGTTAGTATTGTTTCTATCTGAGCCACTAATTCTTTCTTTGTTTGGATATTTTTTTACTATGTTGTCTGATAAGACCTTATTTCCTCCAACTATATAGGATTTCTTTATAGATTTATTATTTAAGAAATTTATACTGTTGTTATTACTATTTTCATCTGATACTAGTATTATAGGCATATTGTGTACTGCTGCGGGAGAAGCTATACTAACTGCATCAGATAACCCCTTTAATCCATTTACAACAACAATATTTTCTACCTTTTTTATCTTATCTATTTCTTTAAGTACATTTGTAGACATTTCATATATATTATTTCCTGCTATTTTATTTATTTTTATGTTAAGTGATTTTATTTCATTTTCTACTTTATCAGAAATACTATTTCCACTATCTACTATGTACACGTTGTCCACACCAAGTCTCTTAAGTTCAGCTTTAGTCGAACTCTCGATACTATTACTGTTTACTAAAAGAATAGGTGCATTCTTTAGTATAGCAAATGGATTTGCACAAAGAGCACTTTGAATAGAGTCACCATTAACTAGAATAGCTGTTTTTGATTGAACCCATCCCAATTTACTTACCTCTACAGCTGTTTCAAATCTTGTTTTACCTATTAGTCGTTCTTGTTTTGTAGCGTTATTTGCAAAAATTATTGAAGAACTAGAAAAAAACATCACACCCGATACTAATATAGCTAAACTTTTCTTATTCATATTTTTACCTCACAATCTTTAAAATTTTATTATTTAGCATTACTTAGTAAAATATAATCTTAAAATCAAGTTGATACTGAATCTAATATTATAAAATCAACAGATAAGATTATTTAAACATAAAATTTTCCTGTTTATATTTAATATTGTATCATAAATATAAATAGGAAAATGTTTTTTAAAATGGGTATACACTATTCATTTTTATCATCTGACAAATAAGTTTTTCCCAATTGTTTCATATTTTCTAAAACAGGAACAAAACTTATTCCTAAATCTGTTAGAGAATATTCTATTTTATCTATGCTTATTTTTCGTATTGGTTGTAGCTATCTATTAGCCTATGTTGTGGGAATTGGTGTTTTGAGTATATTTATAGCAATGCTTATGGACTGGGGTTTCCGAAGTATATGTTTCTTGTGGCGTTGGAGAAGTGGGAAGTGGAAAGAACATTCAGTAGATTAATGTCAAAAACTATATTTCTATAATATTTCTATCAAAAATAAAAAAATCTATTGACTTGAAGTTAACTCCAAGTAGTAAAGTATAATTATGCAAGAATTATATATATTCAAAAGAGAAGTTAAGAGAGAAATAAAACAAATAAGTTTTAAAGGGGGAAGTAAAGCAATGGAGGCAAAAAAATTAGGTTTTGGATTAATGCGTTTACCAATAAAAGATGAAAATGATGTTACAACTATTGATATGGAATATTTAAATAAAATGGTTGATACTTTCTTGGAGAGAGGATTTACATATTTTGATACAGCCTATGTATATCACATGGGAAAAAGTGAGATAGCACTTAGAGAATCTTTAGTAAAGAGACATAAAAGAGATAGCTTTACTGTAGCTACAAAACTACCATTAATGGTTTTAAAGAAAAAAGAAGAACAAGAGACTATTTTTAATGAGCAGTTAGAAAAGTGTGGTGTAGATTATTTTGATTATTATCTTCTACATAATATAGGTGTGTCACATTATGAAATAGCTAAAAAATTTGATAGTTTTAAGTTTATTGAAGAAAAGAAAAAGGAAGGGAAAATAAAGAATATTGGTTTTTCTTTTCATGATAGTGCAGAATTATTAGATGAAGTCTTGACTGAGCATCCAGAAGTAGATTTTGTGCAATTACAGATTAACTATATAGACTGGGACAATGAAAGCATACAGTCTAGAAAATGCTATGAGATAGCAGAGAAACACAATAAACCTGTGATTGTTATGGAACCAGTAAAAGGTGGTACACTTGCCAAAATACCAGAAAAAGCAGAGAAGTTATTCCATGACTATAATCCAGATATGTCAATACCATCTTGGGCAATCCGTTTTGCAGCAAGTAAAGACAATGTAATGATGGTCTTAAGTGGAATGTCAAATATGGAACAATTATTAGACAATACAGGGTATATGCAAGACTTCAAACCATTCACAAAAGATGAATATGATGTTATAGATGAAGCTGTAGAAATTATTAATGAATCAATTGCAGTTCCATGTACTGCATGTCAATATTGTGTAGAGGGATGTCCAAAGAATATTGCTATTCCAAACTACTTTGCATTGTACAATTCAGAAAAACAAGCTCTTAATACTGGATTTTCGACACAGATGGTTTACTATAATAACTATACTAAGACTTATGGTAAAGCATCAGATTGTATTGGATGTAAACAATGTGAGGAAAGTTGCCCACAACATATTAAAATTATAGATGCCTTAAAGAATGTGGCAGAAATCTTTGAAAAATAATTAATAGATATAAATAAACAGGATAAATAATTTTAAAAAATAATTATATGTAGATAAATAGGGCAAATAGTTTTGATAATTTACCAAATATAGATAAACAGAATAAGCAATTTCGATAGAATATTATTTAAGTTATTTAATGATATTTTAATCTATACAATATCAAGAGAGAGGTATATATGTATGACGATTTCAGAAGTTAGCAAAAAATACGAGCTTTCAGCAGATACTTTACGATACTATGAACGCATTGGTCTGATACCACCTGTAGGTAGAAATAAAAGTGGGATTAGGTCTTTTACAGAAAAAGATTGCGAGTGGGTTAATTTTATAAAATGTATGAGAAGTGCAGGCCTTTCTATTGAGACACTGATTGAATATGTGGCTATGTTTCAACAGGGAAATAGTACTATTCAAGCGAGAAAAGAACTTTTGATAGAACAGAGAAATCAATTAGCTAAAAGAATGGAAGAAATGCAAAAAACTTTGGAACGATTAAATTTTAAGATTGATAGATATGAAGAAGGTCTTGTTGAAAAAGAAAAGACATTAGAAAACAGTATGAATAAATAAGTGGAGGAAGTATATTATGAGTAAAAATGTATTAATAGTGTCTGCAAGCCCTAGAAAAGGTGGAAATTCTGATTTATTGTGTGACCAATTTATGCAGGGGGCATTAGAATCAAAAAATAAAGTAGAGAAGATATTTCTAAAAGATAAAGATGTTAACTATTGTACTGGATGTGGTGCATGTTATGAAAAAGGAGCAAGTTGTCCACAGAAGGATGATATGGGAGAAATTCTTGAAAAAATGATTAAAGCAGATGTGATTGTTTTGGCAACTCCAGTTTATTTTTATACTATGAATGGACAAATGAAAACTATGATTGATAGAACTTGTTCTGGATATACTGAAATTTGTGATAAAGATTTCTATTTTATTGTTGCAGCAGCAGATAAAAATATGGATGATATGGAAAGAACAATAGAAGGATTTAGAGGGTTTACATCATGTTTAAATGGGTCTAAGGAAGAAGGTATAGTATATGGTGTAGGAGTTTGGCATGTAGGAGAGATTAAGGGAAGCGAGTCAATGAAAGAGGCATATGAAATGGGCAAGTTGGTATAGTACGTTTGTATATAATAAAGGACAGATTAATTTTAATCTGTCCTTTATTTACAATATTTATTTAAATACCTAGTGCCACTCGTATATTTTAATAATCACTATAAAAAATTATACAGATTCTTGCATGATGTTATTTTCTTTAGTAATTAATTCTTCTAGACTTTTCCAATCAGTATCTTCCATATTTGCAAAATAATGACCACTTCCTATACAAGTTAAGTAAGACTTTCCATCCAATTCAAATGAAGAACCACCAATACACTTTGAATTACATTTTTTACAAGTTCGAGTTTTAGTGATACTCTCCTTAATAGTTTTAGAGCATTCCTCTACAGAATTTTTATATGAATTTAGATGAAAAAGATTTGCTTTAACTCTCCATTTTTTTTCGTTACATTCAATAGTAAATAAGCTACGTTTTGGTTTTTTAGTTGAATATACTATTTTGTAAGAACGAGCCCCTGTCTTTGGCTCAATTTTGCAATCTAATGATTTGCCAAGTTCATGTAAATCACAAGCAATATTATAATCTTTACCACTTAATACTTTTAACATTTCCTCTGTTGTTTCTGCTGTTAATTCACTTTTACTCATATTAAAAAATCCCCCTAATAAATAATAATTTCATATAAGAATAATTAATATCAGTATATTAAATAAATTTATTGAAATCAATAAAATAACTACAATCTTACATTATTGGGCATAGAATGAGAGCTAATGCTTTATTAGAAAAAAGACTTAATAGTATGAAAATTCACTTAGACATGATACAATTCTATAAAAGATTTAAAAAATAGGAAAGGAGAAAGTTGCTGGGAGATAATCAACATAATAATTTAATCATAGATTATGAACTTATTATGAGAGGGGTAATGTTGTGAAGTAAGATTATTAAAAGGGAAACCTGTAAGTTCTCAGCAATGGTGATGGGTATTGATAATTTTTTGGTTACTATTATATTTGGCTATTATATTTTCAATAGGCTCTATGATAACTAGAGTAAATAAGGTTTGGGTAAAGGTTTTATTATTTATAGTAGTTGGATTGTCAACTATAGTCCTTTCATACATAATAACTTGATGATTTGAGATTAAGAAGCCAGTTTTAATCTATAAATTCTCAAAACAAGAATTCTCAAGTTGGTAAAATTCTAGATATGAGAAAAAAATTGACATTAGGAAAAAGTAATTTTGAAGCATTTTCTTACAAAAATATTTAGATGTTACTAGTTTGAATGACTTCACAAAAATTTATATATAGGTAAAGTTTGGCATGTTAATTGCTTTAATAAAAGTTAACATGAACACAAATAAATATAATCATCTGAGTATTGATTATTTGAAGTTTTAGATTTGAAATTTAATCTAAAGGTTCATATTGATATTGGTGTTTAGGAAATTTTATTTTCCTGTAAATATAACCTAATAATAGGAGGTGAAATTATGTCAAAAGTAGTAATAGCTACAGAGAAAGCTCCAGGAGCAATTGGACCATATTCTCAAGCAATACAAGTTGGAAATATAGTTTCTACATCAGGTCAACTTCCAATAGATATGAAAACTGGTGAGTTAGTATCTGACCCAAAAGAAGCAACAAAAGCTTCTTTAGATAATGTAAAAGCAATATTAGAGCAAGCTGGTACAAGTATGGATAAAATATTTAAGACTACAGTATTCGTAAAAGATTTAAAAGATTTTAATGATATTAATGAAGTGTATGCTACATATTTTAAAGAAAATCCACCAGCAAGATCATGTGTACAAGTTGCTCAATTACCAAAAGATGCAGTTTTAGAAATTGAAGCAATGGCAGTATTATAACAATAACAATGATAACAAAACTAATGAAAATTAAAAACTAATAAAAAAGTCTACAATTAAAATAAAAAAGTTTATATTAAAAAGTCTATATAAAAATCTATCTAAATATTTAACTATTGAGCTTTTCTCATGTAATGTATATTTTGTGCCAAAAATATATCTGTTACAAGAGGAAGGCTTTTTTGTGTTTTATATATATTTTAAAAATTGACTATATGTTAAAATATAGCTAAACTGATAATTTGGTAAATTAAATTATAATGGGGGAGACTATGTTAAGTAAATTAAAAGAATTTCAACAAGAAATGATAAAATACACTGAAACAGTAGCTAGTGTATTAGATGTAGATATTGAAATAGTTGATGATAGATTAATAAGGATTAGTGGCACAGGTCTATATAAATCAAAGATAAATGAAAGCGTTGTTACTGAGGGTTTTATTTATGATAAAGTTATACAGACAGGTCAGGAATTAGTCGTATTGGATATATGTGATAATCAGCTTTGTATAGAATGTTCCCATTACATGAAATGCCTAAATAAAGTAATAATAGCAGTTCCAATAAAATATAATAATCGTACTATAGGGGTAATTGGTGCTATTAGTACAGATAAAACTAAAAAAGTAGAAATAAGTGCAAAAATAGATAATTATTTAAAATTTATCAATCATATATGCGATTTAATTTCCATGAAGATAGAAGAACATGAAGCGTCAAAAAATAGTAGCAGAAAAATGAATATGATGATAGAAATAATTGAAAATGTTGAAAAAGGCGTTATAATACTGGATATAAATAGCAAAATATCCTATATAAACAACATAGCTCTAAAAAAATTAGATATTGAGAAAAATATAATCGAAAATATAGTGAATATAGTATCAGTTGAATCATCCTCAAATGGACATGAATTGCTAGAAATTGATATTGATAACAAAATTTATAATATAAATGCCAAAATAATTCCTGTATATCCATATATAAATCAATATGACAAAATAATAATATTTGACAAGACATATATCAACCATAAAGGACATGGAAAGGTAAATAGTGGATGGGGAAATAGTGATATAGAGTCTATAATTGGAAATTCAGAAGCTATGGTGAAAGTTAAAGAGAGAACTAAGAAATTAGCAAAATCAAATTCGACTGTCCTTATAACTGGTGAAAGTGGTACAGGTAAAGAACTAATTGCTAGAGCTATACATGCAGAAGGTAGCAGATGGAATAAGCCATTTATTGCTATAAACTGTGCTGCTATTCCAGAAAACCTTCTTGAAAGTGAATTGTTTGGATATATAAAGGGAGCATTTAGTGGAGCTAGTAGTGGTGGTAAGGTAGGTAAATTTGAACTTGCAAATGAAGGTGTTATATTTCTTGATGAAATGGGCGATTTGTCCATGCCTTTGCAAGCAAAGCTACTTAGAGTCTTACAAGAAAGAAAATTTGCGAGAATTGGGTCAAATAAGCTTATTGATTTAGATATAAGAGTAATTGCAGCTACAAATAAAAATTTACTGAAACTAGTAAATGAAGGTAAATTTAGGGATGATTTATACTATAGACTAAATGTAATTCCTATAAATTTGCCACCCCTTAGGGAAAGAAAAGATGATATTGAAGCAATAATGATGAAATTTGCTTCTAAATATTCTTTAGAATTAGGTATTCAATTGAATAAAATAGAAGAAAATGTTATGAATATGTTGATTAACTATAATTGGCCGGGAAATATAAGGGAACTGGAAAATGCAGTTGAGTATATGATGAATTTAGTTGGAGATGATGGAATAATATATAAAGATATGCTTCCATTAGATATTTTGAACTATTATAATATTAATGGAAATGTATGTAAGAGTACAGGTATAACGTTTGAAAATGATATAGTTGAAGGGATAGTAGAAAATCAAGAAAGGATACTCTCAATTAAAGAATTAGAGTTGACTTACATAAGTAAGTTGTTGAATAAGTATGGAAGAGATACAAAGACAAAGAAAAAAATAGCAAAAGACTTAGGCATAGGTTTGGCTACATTATATAGAAAATTGGAAGAAGAATAGTAGTAACATAAACAATCAAAATATAAAATTATAGAAGGTTATAACCATATATTTATAGAAAATAAAATACAGTAATATATCTAACAAAATAGTAGACAGATAAAGAATAAGACATAATAAAGGAAAAATTAAAACAAAGAAACGGTTTCTCGAATTGATAATTCTCGTATTGATAAAAATTTCCCAATATGAGAATTTTTTCTTTTATAAATCTTATTTTTCACATTCAAAATTTATAAAAGTTAAAGAAGCTTTATAAAAGTATGTAATTCCAACATAAAAAAAATATTTTTAGAATAAATAATATTGGCATAGTAATTGCTTTACTAGAAGACACAAAGATAAAAACTTAAAATGACACCGAAAAATTTGAAAGGGGAATATAAAATAAATGAGAGAAATAAAATGGAAATTAAATAATCTACCTAAATCTGAGGAAAAAGAAAAAGGGATTGAATTTTTAAAAGATGAAGAAATTGCAAAGGCTAAAGCTTTCCATGAGAGCTTTCCACAATATGAAAAAACTCCTTTAGTTAAATTAGATAACTTAGCAAAATCACTAGGAGTAAGCGGAATATATGTTAAAGATGAATCTTATAGATTTGGATTAAATGCATTTAAAGTTTTAGGTGGTTCTTATTCTATGGGTAGATATTTAGCTCAAAGATTAGATACAGATATATCTGAATTAGGATATGACAAATTAACTTCAAAGGAAATAAAAGAAAAATTAGGAGAAATAACTTTCTTTACGGCTACAGATGGGAATCATGGTAGAGGAGTTGCTTGGACTGCTAATAAATTAGGTCAAAAATCTGTTGTATTAATGCCAAAAGGTTCTTCTGAATTTAGATTAAATAAAATCAAAGGAGAAGGAGCAGATGCTAGTATAACAGATTTAAACTATGATGATGCAGTAAGATTAGCTAATGACTATGCAGAAGCTGATGACCACGGAGTAATGGTTCAAGATACAGCATGGGACGGATATGAAGAAATTCCAGCATGGATAATGCAAGGATATGGAACTATGGCTAAAGAAGCTATAGAGCAATTAAAAGAATATGGAGTAGACAGACCAACACACGTATTTGTGCAAGCAGGAGTTGGTTCACTTGCTGGTGCAGTTCAAGGATATGTTGCTTCAATATACGACGAATGCCCAATAACAGTAGTAGTAGAAGCTGATGAAGCTGATTGCTACTATAAATCAGCAGAAGCAGGAGATGGAAAACCAAGATTTGTTGGAGGAGATATGCCAACTATAATGGCTGGTCTTGCTTGTGGAGAACCAAATACTATAGGGTTTGAAGTGTTAAAAAATTATTCATCAGCATTCGTTTCAGCACCAGACTGGGTTTCTGCTAAAGGTATGAGAATACTAGGAAATCCTCTAAGAGGAGATGAAAAAGTAATTTCTGGAGAATCTGGAGCAGTTACAACTGGAGCATTAGTTTCAATCCTTGAAAGTGAAGATTTAAAAGACTTAAGAGAAGCTTTAAAATTAGATGAGAACTCTAAAGTATTATTAATAAGTACAGAAGGAGACACTGACCCTGATAAATATAAAGATATAGTTTGGAATGGTGAGTGCCAAAGCAAATAAAAGACTTAAAATAAGAACTAAATAAAATCAAAATAAAGTCTAAATAAGAATTTAATAAATGAAATATAAAGAAGCGAAAAATCAATAAATTAAATAAAGTATGAGTAAATTAAAAAAGTAAAATATCAAAGTGAAACATCAACAAATTAAAAATTATATGGGGGAATATCAAAATGTTAAATGAAACAAGAAAAAAACAATTAACTGAAGTATGCCAAGATTTAATAAGAAATGCTAGTTATTCAGGTCAGGAAGAAAATGTAGTAAAAGCAATAGAAGAAAACTTTGCTTTGCTAGGTTTTGATAGCTGGTCAAGAGATAGATATGGAAATATAGTAGGATGCATAAAAGGAAACAAACCAGGTAAAAAAATATTATTTGATGGACATATAGATACAGTTCCAGTTCCAGATGCAAGTAAATGGAGTGTTCCTCCTTTTGAAGCGAGAATAGTAGATGGAAAAATATATGGAAGAGGAACTTCTGATATGAAAGGGCAAGTAAGTGCTATGATGGCAGCTGTTTCATACTTTGCAGAAGATACTAACAAAGATTTTGAAGGTGAATTATATGTAGCAGGAGTTGTTCACGAAGAAATATTTGAAGGAGTTTCAGCTAGAGAAATAAGTAAAGCTGTTGAGCCTGATTATGTTGTAATAGGTGAATCTTCAGAATTAAACTTAAAGATTGGTCAAAGAGGTAGAGGAGAAATAGTAGTAGAAACTTTTGGTAAACCAGCTCACTCTGCTAATCCAGAAAAAGGTGTAAATGCAGTTTATAAAATGGCTAATGTAATCCAAAAGATACAACAATTAGTACCTCCAACTCATCCAGTTTTAGGTGATGGAATACTAGTTTTAACAGATATAAAATCTTCTCCATATCCAGGAGCTTCAGTAGTGCCAGATTACTGTAAAGCAACTTTTGACAGAAGATTATTAGTTGGTGAAACAAGAGAAGGAGTGTTAGCTCCAATACAAGCATTATTAGATGAAATGATGAAAGAAGACCCAGAGTTAAATGCAAAAGTTTCTTATGCAGTTGAAAAAGCTGATTGTTACACAGGAAATACTATAGAAAGTGAAAGATTCTTCCCAGGTTGGTTATATGATGAAGAAGATGAATTTGTTCAAGCAGCATATAAAGGATTAAAAGAAGCTGGAATAGATTCAGAAATAACTCAATACTCATTCTGTACAAATGGAAGCCATTATGCAGGTGAGGCTGGAATAAGAACAATAGGATTTGGTCCTTCTAAAGAAAATCTTGCTCACACAATAGATGAGCATATAGAATTAGACCAATTATTCAAAGGTGCAGAAGGATATTATGGTATATTAAAATCAGTTTATAAAAAATAATTAGGAGATGGTTTTGTGAGAACTTTAATAAAACATGGGCTTATAGTAGATGGAAGTAAAACACCAGCATATGAAGGAGATATTTTAATAGAAAATGAGAAAATATTAAAAATATCACAGGATTTAAATGAAGAAGCTGACAAAGTTATAGATGCAAAAGGTAGAGTTATATGTCCAGGTTTCATAGATACTCATAGCCATTCAGACCTAGTGATTTTAGTTAATCCATATAATGAGGTAAAGATTAGACAGGGAATTACAACAGAAGTGTTGGGCCAAGATGGTATATCTATGGCCCCTCTACCTCAAGAACATATATCTTCTTGGAGAAAAAATTTAGCAGGCCTAGATGGTGAAAGTGATGAAATTGATTGGAAATATGAAACAACAGAGAATTATCTAAAAATGATGGATAACAATGGGGTAGGTTTAAATGAAACTTATCTAGTACCTCATGGAAACGTTAGAATGGAAGCAATGGGGCTTGAAGATAGACCTGCCACTAAAGAAGAAATTCAAAAGATGTGTGAAATCACAGAGAGAGAATTAAAAGCAGGAGCTATAGGATTGTCTACTGGACTTATATATATACCTTGTGCATATTCATTGACAGAAGAAATTATAGAGATGTGTAAGGTTGTAGCAAAATATGATGGAGTATTTGTAGTTCACCAAAGAAGTGAAGCAGATACAATTTTAACATCAATGGAAGAAATCATAGAAATTGGAAAACAATCAGGAGTAAAAGTTCATTTTTCACACTTTAAGGTTTGTGGTAAATCAAATTGGAAGTATATACCTCAAGTTATAGAGCTTTTAGAAAAAGCTGAAAAAGAAGGAATAAGAGTATCTTTTGACCAGTATCCATATGCAGCAGGAAGTACAATGCTTGGAGTAGTTTTACCTCCTTGGGCACATTCTGGAGGAACTGATAAGTTAATAGAAAGACTAAGTGATGAAAACGAAAGAGCAAAAATGAAAAAAGATATAGCAAATGGAATAGAAGGTTGGGATAACTTTATAGAGTTTGCAGGGATAGACCAAATATTTGTAACAAGTGTAAAGACAGAAAAAAATAAAGATACAATTGGTAAGAGCTTGTTAGAAATTGGAGAAATGAGAGGAAAAGACCCATTAGATGCAACGTTTGATTTATTAAAAGAAGAAGAAAATGCAGTTGGAATGGTAGATTTCTATGGATTGGAAGAACATATAATAGGATTTATGAAAAGAGACGAGCAAAATGTATGTACAGATGGTCTTTTAGCAGGTAAACCACATCCAAGAGCATATGGTTCTTTCCCTAAAATACTAGGAAGATATGTTAGAGAGTTGAATGTACTAACAATTGAAGAAGCTGTCTATAAAATGACTAAAAAAGCAGCTACAAGCTTTAGTATAAAAGATAGAGGCGAATTAAAAGAAGGATATTTTGCAGATATAGTTATATTTGACAAGGATACAGTTAGTGGATGTGATGATTTTATCAATTCTATGCAGTACCCTACAGGTATAGATTATGTAATTATAAATGGAAATTGTGTTGTTGAAGAAGGAAAATACAATAAAATTAAAGCAGGAAAAGTACTTAAAAATTAAATCTTAGCTTTAAGGAGGAATAAATTTATGATTTTAGTGGGGAATGGGAGGCTAATAAGCCAAGATTCTTTAAATCCCTATATGGAAGATGGATGTGTAGTAATAAACGATAATCTAATTGAAGATATAGGTACTACAGAGGAAATGAAAGCTAAATATCCAGTACATGAATTTATAGATGCAGGCAAGAAGATAATCATGCCTGGTCTAATAAATTCACATATGCATATATACAGCTCATTTGCTAGAGGAATGGCAGTTCCAGGAAAACCTTCTGAGAATTTTTTAGAGATACTGAACAATTTATGGTGGAGACTTGATAAGCAACTTACACTAGAAGATACTAAGTACAGTGCATATGCAACGTATATAGAATGTATAAAAAATGGTGTGACAACAGTTTATGACCATCATGCAAGTCCAAATGCAATCGAAGGAAGTTTGTTTACAATATCAGATGTTGCAAAGGATTTAGGAATAAGAACATGCCTTTGCTATGAGGTATCTGATAGAGATGGTGGAGATACAATCCAACAAGGAATCAATGAAAACGTAAACTTTATAAAATACGCTCAAAAAGATGATACAGATATGATAAAAGGGATGTTTGGTCTTCATGCTGCATTTACACTATCTGATGATACATTAAATAAGTGTGCTTCAGAAATGGATGGTCTTGATACAGGGTATCATGTACATGTTGCTGAGGGTATAGATGATTTACAATACAATATAGACAAATATGGAAAGAGAGTTTTAGAAAGATTTAATGATTTTGGAGTACTAAAGGAAAAGACTATAGCAGTTCATTGCATATATATAAGTACAGATGAAATTAGTCTTCTAAATAAAACGAATACATTTGTAGTTCATAATCCAGAATCTAATATGGGAAATGCAGTTGGATGCTCTCCAGCAATAGAGTTATTAAAAAGAGATGTTACAGTAGGTCTAGGAACTGATGGATATACTAGCGATATGTTTGAATCACTAAAAGTTGCCAATATAATTCACAAACATCACTTAAAAGACCCAAGAGTTGGATTTGGAGAGTCACAAACAATGTTATTCGATAACAATAGAAAAATAGCTAAAGCTTATTATAAAAATGACCTAGGAGTACTTAAAAAAGGTGCTTATGCAGATGTAATAGTAGTTGATTATATACCACATACTCCATTGACAGAAAATACAATAGGGGGACACACTATCTTTGGTATGAGTGGAAGAAGTGTAGATACAACTATTATAAATGGAAAAGTACTTATGAAAGATAGAAAGTTAGTAAACATAGACGAAGAAAGTATTTTAGCTAAAAGTAGAGAATTAAGCCAAAATCTGTGGAATAGAATTTAAACATTGTAAAATATAACTTGGACAAAAATAGGAATTTAAATGAAATATATAGATAAAAAATATATGGAATAGAATATTAAATTAAATATAGAAGGGAGACCCAAAATGTCTCAAGATAAAAGCCCTAAAATAGCTCCAGTAGATGAAAGGTTACCCATATCTAAATCTTGGGTATTTTCACTACAGCACGTTTTGGCAATGTGTGCAGGAGCAGTAGCGGTTCCTATGATGATAGGAAGTGCTGCACGACTAGATCATGCTAGTATTGTTTTTTTAATAAATGCTTGCTTATTTATGGCAGGGATAGGAACACTCATACAAAGTGTTGGTATAGGAAATATTGTAGGTGCTAAAATACCAGTAATAGAAGGAACTAGTTTTGCCGCTGTGGCAGGTATGACAGCAATAGCCTCATCATATAGTGATTCTCAGGTTGCAGTACAGACAGTATTTGGCTCTGTAATCGTAGCTGGATTGTTTTGTATATTACTTGCTCCAGTGTTTGAAAAATTAATAAGATTTTTCCCTAGTGTAGTTACTGGAACAGTTGTTATGGTAATAGGTATTTCACTATTTCCAGTTGGGATAAAGTGGATAACTGACAACAAATTGGAAGCGGTTGAACCAAACTCATTAGCATTGGCTTTGGCAGTATTGGCAATAACTTTACTTTCATTTAAATTCTTAAAAGGAATTTGGAATAGTACAGCTATATTGGTAGGTATAGTACTTGGTACACTACTTTCCATGGCAGTTGGAATGGCAGATTTTAGTGCAGTAAATGGAGTTGGTTGGCTTAATTTAAATGTACCTTTAAAATTTGGAATGCCTAGATTTGAACCATCTGCAATACTATCATTGTGCTTAATTATGTTAGTACTTATGACAGAATCAGTTGGTAATATGATAGCTATCCATGAGATGGTAGATAAAGAAGTAACAGGTAAAAATATCAAAAGAGGTCTATTTGGAGATGGAATATCTACAGCTTTATCTGGAATATTCAACTCATTCCCAATAACTCCATTTGGTCAAAATACAGGGATAGTAGGTCTTACAGGTATAAAATCAAGATTTATAGCAGTTTATGCAGGGGTTATATTGCTAGTACTTGGTTTCTTACCAAAATTTGCAGCAATAATAGGAGCAATACCTAAGCCTGTTCTTGGAGGAGTAGGGTTTGCAATGTTTGGAATGGTAATGGTTGGGGGAGTAAAAACTCTAAGTAAAGTAAAGTTTGATGGAACTAAAAATGGAGTTATAGTAGCAGTTAGTGTTGGTTTATCTATGATACCACTAACAAATCCTGATTTTTATCATAATTTTCCAACTTGGGTACAAACAATATTCCATAGTGGAATAACAACAGGTAGTTTATCAGCAGTACTTTTAAATATATTCTTCAATGAATTAGGTTCTAAAAAAGAGAAGAATAATAAAGTTGAAGAAGCAAAATAGAAATAATATAAAAAGAAGATAAATAACAAATACAAATAAAAGAATATAAGCTAAATATTAAAAATATTTAATTAAGGGAGAGATAATAATATGGCTAATTTAAAAGTTAATTTATATGGAATGGAATTCTTAAATCCAATTATGACAGCAGCAGGTCCTGGAGCAAAAGATGGTGCTCTCTGTCAAGAAGCAGCAAAAGGTGGAGCAGGAGCTATATGTACAAAAACTATATCTGTATTACCAGCAGATGTACCAAGACCATGTATGGCAAAAACTAATAGTGGTTTCTTAAATACAGAATTATGGTCAGAGCTTCCAAAAGAACAATGGATAGAAGAAGAATACAAAAAAGTAAAAGAAACAGGGCTTCCAGTAATAGTAAGTATGGGATATTCAGCAGAGCAAATAGCTGAGGTTGCTCCTTTAGTAAAACCTTATGCTGATGCAGTTGAATTATCTACTCATTATGTAGGTACAGATGTTGCTCCAATAGTAAATGCTTTAAAAGCAGCAAAAGCTGTTTTAGATGTACCAGTGTTTATGAAAATGAGTCCTCATACTGATATTCAAACTATTGCAAAAGCTGTTGAAGAAGCAGGAGCAGATGGACTTGTAATGATAAACTCATTTGGACCATGTATGGCTATAGATGTAAATACAGGATACCCTATAATGGGAAGTAAAGCTGGATATGGATGGTTATCAGGTGCACCAATAAGACCTTTAGCAATAAGATGTATATATGAAGCTTCTCAAGTTGTAAATATACCAATAATAGGTGTTGGTGGAATCACTTGTGGAAAAGATGTAGCTGAAATGATGATGGCTGGAGCAAGTGCTGTTCAAGTATGTACAGAAGCAATTCTTAAAGGGCCTTCTATCTATGGAAAAATTGCTAAAGAATTAAATGAATTTTTAGATGAAAACGGATATTCTGATGTTAATGAAATAAAAGGATTAACTCATAAGAAAATGGCAGCTAGAGGATTTAGAACTCATTCAGTAGCTCCAGTTGTAGATGATAACAAGTGTATCAAATGTAAGCAATGTGTAACAAGCTGTGTATATGAAGCATTAGAAGTTACAGATAAATTAAATATAGATGCAGACAAATGTTTTGGATGTGGATTATGTGTAACTAGATGTCCAAAAGGAGCTTTAAGCATCTGCTACAATCAAGTAGAAGCTGTAAATGAATAATATTGTATAGAATTTTAATAATTAACTTAGAGTAATATGTACTGAAATGATAAATATATATGATTAGTAGACGAGCTATAGTAATAATCTAATATAAAGCAATATACAAAACTATTCTAGCACAGTTTAGGTGGTATAAGAGTTCTAGTAAAATTACTTTAAGTTAATTGCTTGAGATAAAATAAATTGATACGTTATAAGTAAGGTGGAGTCTATATGGGAATTGTTTTAAAAGGTGGCAAAGTAGTAACAAGTGAAAAAACTTACTGTGCAGATGTAAGAATAGAAGATGAAAAAATAGTCGATATAGGTTTTGATATATCAAAAGAAAATGATGAAATAGTCGATGTTAGTGATTCTTATGTTATACCAGGAGGTATAGATACACACACTCACTTTGACTTAGATACAGGGGTTACTAAAACAGCAGATAACTTTGAGACAGGAACAAAAGCTGCTATAGTTGGAGGAACTACTACTATATTGGATTTTGCTACACAAGCTAAGGGATGTTCTTTAAGAGAAGGATTAGAAGAATGGCATGAAAAAGCCAAAGATAAATCTTACTCAGATTATGGTTTTCACATGGCTATAACAGACTGGAATGACTCAGTTTGTAATGAAATGGAAGATATGGTAAAAGAGGGTGTATCTTCATTTAAATTGTATATGGCATATAAAGGAAGTCTCCAAGTTGATGATGGTGTCATATTTGAAGCCTTGAGAAAAGCAGAAGAGATAGGTGGAATTATTGGATTCCATTGTGAAAATGGGGATATAATATGTGAACTTGTGGATAAAGCGAGGGCAGAAAATAATTTGTCTCCAAAATATCATCAATTAACTAGACCAGCTATACTCGAGGCAGAAGCTACATCAAGGCTTATGAAGATAGCTGAAGTTGCAAATTCTAAGGTGTATGTAGTTCATCTAAGTTGCAAAGAATCCTTGGATGAAGTTTTAAAAGCTAAGCAAAGAGGTGTGGATGTAATAGTTGAAACTTGTCCTCAGTACCTTCTATTAAATGATAAATTGTATGATTTAGATGGATTTGAAAGTGCTAAATACATTATGTCACCACCTTTAAGAGATAAAGAAAATAATGAAATATTATGGAATGCTATTTCAGATAGTCAAATAGATACTATAGGAACAGACCATTGTTCTTTTAATTATAGGGGACAAAAGGAGCTTGGAATAAACGATTTCAGCAAGATACCAAATGGTTCTCCAGGTGTAGAACATAGGATGAGTCTTTTATACACATATGGAGTATGTAAAAATAAAATATCTATTAACAAAATGGTAGAAGTAACATCAACTAATGCAGCAAAATTATTTGGAATGTATCCTAGTAAAGGAACTATAGAAATAGGTAGTGATGCAGATATATTAGTCTTAAATCCAAACAAGAAAACTAAAATAGAAGCAAAGAAACAATTGCAAAATGTAGATTATACACCTTATGAAGGGTATGAAGTGGATTGTCAAATAGAACATGTTTATTTAAGAGGAAAAGAAGTAGTTAAAGAGGGAGAGTTAATCTGTAATACTCCAAGTGGGAAATATATAAAGAGGCGTCTAACAAAGGGGGCTAGAGAATGGTAGAATTTATATTAAATGGAAAGAAAGTTGTTGCAAAAGAAGGAAAAAAACTTTTGGACTTCCTTAGAGAAGATATGAATATAACTTCAGTTAAAAATGGATGCTCAGAAGGTGCTTGTGGAACATGTATGGTTATAATAGATGGCAAAGCAACTAAAGCATGTGTATTTAAAACTGATAAATTAGCTGGGAAAAACATAACGACTATAGAGGGATTATCAGAAAGAGAAAGAGATGTTTTTGCATATTCTTTTGCTAGCCAAGGAGCTGTACAATGTGGATTTTGTATTCCAGGTATGGTAATTAGTTCAAAAGCACTCATAGACGTTAACGATAATCCTACTGAAGAGGATATAAAGAAAGCTTTAAAAGGTAATATATGTAGATGTACAGGATATGTAAAAATAATTAAAGCTGTCGATTTAGCAGCAAAGATTTTTAGAGAAGATATAGATGTACCAAAAGTAAACTGTAAAGGTCTAGTAGGTGAAAATCTTCCTAGAGTTGATGCAGTAGGTAAAGCACTTGGATATTCTGAATATGTAGATGATATGAGAATTGAGGGTATGATTTATGGTTCAGCAGTTAGAGCAAAATATCCTAGAGCTTTAGTCAAAAAAATAGATATAGAAGAAGCAAAAGCCTATCCAGGAGTTGTTGCAGTGTTAACAGCTAAAGATATTCCAGGAACTATAAAAGTAGGTCACTTAAAGAAGGATTGGGACACTTTAATACCAGAAGGTGAAATAACTAGATATTTAGGTGATGGAATAGTCTTAGTAGCAGCAGAAACTAGAGAAGCATTAGAAGAAGCAAAAAAGCTAGTTAAAATAGATTATGAAGAATTAACACCATTAAGTACTACAGCAGATGCTCTTAGAGAGGATGCTCCAAAGATACATGAGACAGGTAATATACTTGTTAAGGAACATTTAGTAAGAGGAAACGCTGAAGAAAAGATAGAAAATTCAAAATATGTTGTAACTAAAAGATATACTACACCTGCTACAGAACATGCATTTTTAGAGCCTGAGTGTGCAGTAGCTGGTCCTTATGAAGAAGATGGAGTAATAATCTATTCAACAGACCAAGGAGTATTTGCTACTCAGCATGAATGTGCAGACATGTTAGGGTTACCACATGAAAAAGTAAGAGTGATAAATAAAATGGTAGGTGGAGGATTTGGTGGAAAAGAAGATATGAGCGTTCAACACCATGCAGCCTTACTTGCTTATCATACGAAAAGATTTGTAAAGGTACAGTTAACAAGAAAAGAAAGTATTATTGTTCATCCAAAACGACATGCCACAGAAATGGAATTTACGACAGCATGTGATGAAAATGGATATTTAACAGGGATGAAAGCAACTATAATATCTGATACAGGTGCATATGCATCTCTTGGAGGACCAGTACTACAAAGATTGTGTACTCATGCAGCAGGACCATATAATTATCAAGATATTGATATAACAGGAACAGCAGTATATACTAATAATCCTCCTGGTGGAGCATTTAGAGGTTTTGGAGTTACACAGAGTTGTTTTGCAACAGAATGTAACCTAAATTTACTTGCTGAAATGGCAGGCATATCACCTTGGGAAATAAGATATAAGAATGCAATAAGACCTGGGCAAGTTTTACCAAATGGTCAATTTGCAGATGAAGGAACAGCAATGGCAGAAACGCTAGAAGCTGTGAAAGAAGAGTATGAGAAGCACCCACGTGCAGGTATAGCTTGTGCAATGAAAAATAGTGGAGTTGGCGTTGGTATACCTGATGTTGGAAGATGCAGATTAGTAATAAAAGATGGAAGAGTTCATATAAGAACAAGTGCTTCTTGTATAGGTCAAGGTCTTGGTACTGTTATGACTCAAGTAGTTTGTGAAGCTACTGGTTTACCACCTGAAAGTATAGTGCATGAAGTTCCAGATACTCATCTTACACCAGATTCTGGTAATACTACAGCTTCAAGACAGACAGTATTTACAGGAGAAGCTACTAAAGTTGCATCAAATAAATTAAAAGAAGTTTTAGAATCTGGTAAAACTTTACATGAGCTAGAGGGAGAAGAGTTTTACGGAGAATATTCAAGTGTTACAGATAAAATGGGTTGTGATAAGGAAAATCCAGTAAGCCATGTCGCTTATGGGTATGCGACACAAGTTGTAATGCTAGATGAAAATGGAAAATTGGAAAAAGTAGTGGCAGCGCATGACGTTGGAAGAGCTATAAATCCAATCAGTTTAGAAGGACAAATAGAAGGTGGAGTAGTTATGGGTCTTGGATACGCTCTAACTGAGGATTACCCAGTAGTTAACTCTGTACCTACAGCTAAATTTGGTACATTAGGTTTATTTAAGTCTACAGATATACCAGAAATACAAGCTGTGATAGTTGAAAAGAACAAAGATTTACTGGCTTATGGAGCAAAAGGTGTAGGAGAAATTTGTACAGTTCCTACTGCACCAGCAGTACAAAATGCCTATTATGTATTTGATAAAGAGTTTAGAACTGAACTACCATTACAAAATACTCCATATAGCAAAAAAAAGTAACAAAAAAAAGAAATATTAAATAAAAAAATAGATGAAATTGTAAATAAAAAAAACCCTTTTGCATAAGGTATATTTTAAATGATAGAATATACATATACAGGAGGGTTTTTCTTTTATAAAATAAGTTTAATAAAATTGAGAGGTGAGCAGAATGAATTTTAATAATAGTCTAGAATTAACTCAGTCTCAGAAGCTAATAATGACTACACAACTCAAGCAATCATTATCAATATTAAATATGAGTAAGTTAGAATTAGAAGAAGAGATTAAAAGAGAGGCAGAGAATAACCCATTAGTTGAAGTTGAAAAAAGTGGGGAAATAAATTGGGAAGAATATATAAAGGATATGGACAAGTCAAGACGTTTAGACAGAACAGAGATAAGCTATAATCCTGATAATGAAGTTAATCTAGAAAATTTAGTTAAATATTCGTCAAATTTATATGAGGATTTGAAATTTCAGATAAGCTTATATAAACTGACAGATAAAGAATTGGAAGTCTGTGAGTATATAATTGACAGTTTAGATGAGGATGGATATTTAAGAACTGAGGAAAAAGTAATTGTTGATACTTTAAAGATAGATGAGGAACTTTTTGAAAAATGTTTGATTAGTGTTCAGCAGTTGGAACCTAGTGGAGTAGGAGCAAGAAGTCTTTCAGAATGTCTTATGATTCAAATGGCAAGTTTAGGAATATATAATGAAATTTTAGAGGAAATCGTTACAAAAGACTTAAATTTGATTGCAAATAATAAATACAAAGAGATAAGTAAAAAATACAATATGTCACTACAAAAGTGTGTTGAACTAATAAATATAATTAAAACATTAGACCCAAAACCAGGAAGAACTTGCTCAGTAGAAAAAAGTGTGTACATTCAACCCGATGTAACTGTAGAAAAAATTGATGATGAATTTATTGTATATTTAAATGAAAAAGATTCTTATCAGATAAGAATCAATAATTATTATAAAGACATATTAAAAAATTCACAGTCTGATGAAAGTGCAAAGGAATTTATAAAAGAAAGACTAAATTCAGCAACAGGACTTATGAAAAATATAGAAAGTAGGAAAACTACTGTACTTAAGATTGCAGAAGAAATAGTAAAAGCTCAAGATGAATTTTTGAGAAAAGGGACAAAATATATAAAACCTTTAAAAATGAAAGACATAGCAGAAAAATTGGAATTCCATGAATCTACTATAAGTAGAGGTGTAAATGGTAAATATATGCTGACACCTTTTGGTGTGTATGAATTTAGATATTTTTTTAGTAGTGCCATTGAAACTGAGAATAATGAAATGGCATCTAGTACAAGCATAAAAAAAATTATAAAGGAAACAATAAAAGACGAAAATAAAAAGAAACCTTTAAGTGATGACCATATATCTAAGCTACTAAAAGAAAAAGGAATCAATGTTGCAAGAAGAACAGTTGCCAAATATCGTGAAGAATTAGGAATTTTATCTTCAAGTAAGAGAAAAGAATACTAATAAGTAAAATACAAATATCAGTAGAACAAGGGGAAAAGGCTAATTAAAAGGGGAATGAAAATTAGGCTAAAAATGTTATGAAATAAAATACTAAAAAAATAGAAAACATAATTTAAATAAAAGTTTGGAAAGAATGATTAAATATTAGAACAAGAAGATTACTGGTATAAATAAAATATTATTAAATTTAATAATTACAAAAGGAAAAACACATAGAGTATAAATAAGACAAAAATATAAAAACATATATAAAAAACCTTATATAAAAAGAAAAAATACTGTACTTTGAAAATGGTGGAGAAATATTCTACAAAACAAAAAAATAAAAAAGTTTTTGAAAAACTATTGAAATCTATACGCAAATCCTATAAAATAAAAATATCTTGTGGGACTTAAATAAACACTAGGGACACAAAAAGTCCCGAAAGGAAAGTAATAAGGAGTATGTTATGAAGAACTTATTAGAAATTCAAAAGAAATTAATTCCACAGGCAATTGAACTTATGGAAAGAAGATACTCTATTTTAAGACAAATATCTTTAAGCGAGCCAATAGGTAGAAGAACCTTATCAAATGTATTAGAAATTAGTGAAAGAATAATCAGGTCAGAGACAGAGTTTTTAAAAGAGCAAGGGCTTATAGATGTAGCTGTATCTGGAATGACCATCACTAAAGAAGGTTCAGATTTGTTAGACAAACTTAAAGACATCATGAGTGACATCATGGGATTGTCTAAGTTACAAGATAGAGTTAGAGAAAAGCTTGGAATAAAAAAGGTAATACTAGTTCCTGGAAGCTGTGATGAAAATGGAAGTTTACTAAAAGATGTAACTCGATATGGATGTGAGTATTTCTTAAACATCTTGAAAGATGGAGATATTGTTTCAATAACTGGTGGAAGCACTATGTTGGAGTTTTCAAACGTTATTAAAACTGATAAGAGATACCCTAACTCTACAATAGTACCAGCTAGAGGAAGTATGGGAACTGATGTAGAGATGCAATCTAATAACATAGTTGCTTCAGTAAGTAAGAAGTTACATTCTAATTGCAAACTTTTACATATACCAGATGAGTTGGATGAAAGTGCAATGAAAACTCTTAGCCAAGTGCCAGAGATTAAGACAACTTTGGAGTATATTAAAAGAACAGACATTTTAGTTTTTAGTATAGGTAGAGCAGATGTCATGGCAAAGAGAAGAAAACTTCCAGAAGATAAGGTTGATGAGATATTATCTAAAAATGCAGTTGGAGAAGCATTTGGATATTATTTCAATAAAGATGGAGAAATAGTTTATAAATTGAATACTGTTGGAATTGATTTGGAGACAGTTAAACAAGTAAAAGAAACTATTGCAATCTTTGCAGGTACTGAAAAAGTAGAAGCCTTATTAGCCATATCGAATATGCATAAAAACATGGTTCTTGTAACAGATGAAGAAAGTGCTTATAAGATATTGTCATTATTATAAAAGTCAAGACCTAGCACAGAGCTAGAAAACATACATTTACTTTATAGGAGGTAGCGAAAATGGTTAAAGTAGCTATAAATGGATTTGGAAGAATAGGAAGATTAGCATTAAGAAAAATGATGGAGCAACAAGATATGTTCGAGGTTGTTGCAATAAACGACTTAACAGACGCTAAAATGTTAGCTCATTTATTTAAATATGATACAGCTCAAGGAAGATTTAATGGAGAGATAGAAGTTAAAGAAGGTGCTTTTGTAGTAAACGGAAAAGAAATAAAAGTAACAGCAGAAAGAAATCCTGCTGACCTACCATGGGCTGAACTAGGAGTAGATATAGTATTAGAATGTACAGGATTCTTTACATCTAAAGATAAAGCTGAAGCTCATATACAAGCAGGAGCTAAAAAAGTTGTTATATCTGCACCAGCTACTGGAGATTTAAAAACAATAGTATTCAACACAAACAGTGACATATTAGATGGTTCTGAAACAGTTATATCAGGAGCTTCTTGTACAACTAACTGTTTAGCTCCAATGGCTAAAGTATTAAACGACAAATACGGTATAGAAAAAGGATTAATGACTACTATACATGCATACACTAATGACCAAAACACTTTAGATGGTCCTCATCCAAAAGGTGACTTAAGAAGAGCTAGAGCTGCTGCTGGAAACATAGTTCCAAACACTACAGGAGCTGCAAAAGCAATCGGTCTAGTAATACCTTCATTAAAAGGAAAATTAGATGGTGCAGCACAAAGAGTACCAGTTGTAACTGGTTCAATAACTGAATTAGTTTGTACATTAGGAAAAAATGTTACAGTTGAAGAAATAAATGCAGCTATGAAAGAAGCTTCAAACGAATCTTTCGGATACACTGAAGAAATGTTAGTATCTTCTGACATAATCGGAATAAGCTACGGTTCATTATTTGACGCTACTCAAACAAAAGTTATGGAAGTAGATGGAAAGCAATTAGTTAAAGTTGTTTCTTGGTATGATAATGAAATGTCTTATACTTCTCAATTAATAAGAACTTTAGGATACTTTGCACAATTAGCAAAATAGTCAGCTTTGAGAAAATAGAAAAGTAGATTGACAAAGTCCGAGTTTGTAGTTTAATACTACGGACTCAGGACTTTTTTTAAGAAAAAATATATAAAATACACCTAAATAATGTTACATACTATATATAAAAATATGATAATATGATATATTTAATAGGGTAAAAGTATGTACTATATTATACTTGGCAATAAAAAATTACTTTATTAAAAGGAGAGATATTTATGTCAATGCTTAACAAAAAAACTATAGAAGATATTGATGTGTGCGGAAAAAAAGTATTAGTGAGATGTGACTTTAATGTGCCATTACAAGATGGTGTAATTACTGATGAAAATAGATTGAACGGAGCTTTACCAACGATTCAATATTTGATTTCTAAAGGAGCAAAAGTTATATTATGCTCTCATTTAGGAAAACCAAAGGGAGAAGCTAAACCAGAATTATCTTTAGCACCAGTTGCAAAGAGATTATCTGAAATGTTAGGTAAAGAAGTGGTATTTGCAGCGGACGATAATGTTGTAGGAGAAAATGCAAAAAAAGCTACTGAGAACATGGAAAACGGAGATGTAGTATTATTAGAGAATACTAGATATAGAAAAGAAGAAACTAAAAACGAAGAAAACTACTCTAAAGAATTAGCTTCACTTGCTGAGATATTTGTAAATGATGCATTTGGAACTGCTCATAGAGCACACTGTTCAACAGTTGGAGCGGGAGAATTTTTACAAGAGAGAGTTTGCGGATACTTAATCCAAAAAGAATTAAAATTCTTAGGAGAAGCTGTTGCAAATCCAGTGAGACCATTTACGGCTATACTTGGAGGAGCTAAGGTTTCTGATAAATTAGCTGTTATAAATGAATTATTAGAAAAAGTTGATAACCTAATAATAGGTGGAGGAATGGCTTATACATTCTTAAAAGCTCAAGGTTATGAAGTAGGAACATCTCTACTTGAAATAGATAAGGTAGAATATGCAAAAGAAATGATGGAGAAAGCTAAAAATAAAGGGGTTAATTTACTATTACCAGTAGATGTTGTTATGGCAGACCACTTTGCACCAGATGCAACTCCAATAGTAACAGAAGATGCTAATGTAAAAGAAGATTATATGGGATTAGACATGGGACCTAAGACTATAGCAAACTTTGTAAAAACTATAAAAGAATCAAAAACTGTAGTATGGAATGGACCAATGGGAGTGTTTGAATTTGAGAACTTTGCAAATGGAACATTATCAGTAGCTAAGGCTATGGCAGAGTTAACTGATGCAACCACTGTAATTGGTGGTGGAGATAGTGCAGCTGCAGTTAATCAATTAGGATTTGGTGATAAGATGACTCACGTATCAACAGGTGGTGGAGCATCACTAGAATTTTTAGAAGGTAAAGAATTACCAGGTATTGCAGCATTAGATAATAAATAAACTAATATATAGAGGAGATTGTAAAATGAGAAAACCTATAATTGCAGGAAACTGGAAAATGCATAAAACAATAAAAGAAGCTTTAGAATTTGTAAATGAAGTTAAAGATAAAGTTAATTCTGATAAAGTAGAGGCTGTTATATGTGCACCATTTACTTTATTAAAGGATTTAAAAGAAGCTACTAAGGGTACAAATATAAAGATAGGTGCTCAAAATATGCACTTTGAAGAAAAAGGAGCATTTACAGGAGAAGTTTCACCTCTTATGTTAAAAGAAATAGATATGGACTATGTTGTAATAGGACATTCAGAAAGAAGACAATACTTCAATGAAACTGATGAAACTGTAAATAAAAAAGTTTTAAAAGCTTTAGAAGTAGAGATAGACCCAATACTATGCGTTGGAGAAACTTTAGCGCAAAGAGAAGCTGGAAAAACTAAAGATGTTTGTAAAGTTCAAGTTGAAAAAGCTTTAGAAAATGTTCTTAAAGATGATTTAGCAAAAGTAGTTGTTGCATATGAGCCAATCTGGGCTATTGGAACTGGAAAAACTGCAACTGCTGAAGATGCTAATGATGTTATATCATATATAAGAGAAGTTATAAAAGGATTATATGGAGAATTAGCTAATGAAGTTAGAATACAATATGGTGGAAGTGTTAAACCTTCAAATGTAGCTGAAATAATGGGTCAAAGTGACATAGATGGAGCTTTAGTAGGTGGAGCTAGTTTAGCTAGTAATGACTACCTAGACCTTGTTAATTTCTAAGGAGTGAAATGATGAAAAAACCAGTTGCTTTAATTATTATGGACGGGTTTGGATATAATAAGGATGTTAATGGAAATGCAATTGCTAAGTCCAAAACTCCTAACTTAGATAAAATAATGAAAGAGTATCCAAACACATTGATAAATGCTAGTGGTCTTGATGTTGGTTTACCTGATGGTCAAATGGGAAATTCAGAAGTTGGTCATACTAATATAGGTGCAGGTAGAATTGTGTATCAGGATTTAACTAGAATAACAAAATCTATAAAAGATGGTGACTTTTTTAATAATGAAGTTTTATGTGAAGCTATGGATAATGCAAAAGAGCATTCTCTTCATGTAATGGGACTTTTGTCTGATGGAGGAGTACATTCACATATAGACCATCTTAAAGCTATAATCAAAATGGCAAAAGATAAAGGTATAAAAAAGGTGTATGTTCATGCATTTACTGATGGTAGAGACACTGACCCTCAGAGTGCACTTGAATATGCTAAAGAAGTACAAGCTAGTATGGATGAAATTGGAGTAGGAGAATTTGCTACAGTTTCTGGTAGATATTATGCTATGGATAGAGATAAGAGATGGGAAAGAGTAGAGCTTGCATACAATGCTATGGTTAGAGGTATTGGTGAAAAAGCAACTTCTATTGAGGAAGCTATTCAAAACTCTTATGACAATGGAAAAAATGATGAGTTTATAATGCCAACAGTTATTATGAAAGATGATAAGGCAGTTGGAAGTATAAAGGAAAATGATTCAATTATATTCTTTAACTTTAGACCAGATAGAGCTAGACAAATAACTAGAGCTCTAGTTTGTGAAGAGTTTGATGGATTTAAAAGAGAAGATATTAAAAACTTCTTTGTATGCTTAACAGAGTACGATATAACTATAAAAAACGTGCATATAGCATTTGGGCCTCAATCTTTAACTAATACTCTAGGTGAGTATCTAGCTAACAATGGAAAGACTCAACTTAGAGCTGCTGAAACTGAAAAGTATGCACATGTAACTTTCTTCTTCAATGGTGGAGTAGAAGAACCAAATAAAGGTGAAGAAAGATTATTGATACCTTCTCCAAAGGTTGCAACTTATGATTTACAACCAGAAATGTCAGCATATGAATTGACAGATAAAGCTTTGGAGAAATTAGGAGAAGATAAGTTTGACTTTATAGTGTTAAACTTTGCAAACCCTGATATGGTAGGTCACACAGGAAGTGTCGAGGCGGCTATAAAAGCTGTTGAGACTGTGGATACTTGTGTAGGAAAATTAATAGATAAAATAGTAGAATTAGGTGGAAGTGCAATAATAACTGCTGACCACGGAAATGCTGAATATATGTTAGACCCAGAAACAGGAAAGACTGTAACAGCTCATTCTATTAATCCAGTACCATTTATTGTAGTTGGTCAAGAATTTGAAAGTGCAAAGTTATTGGATGGAGGAAGATTGTCCGATATAGCACCAACTGTTTTAGATATGATGAAGTTAGAAAAACCAGAAGAAATGACTGGTCATTCACTTATCTCAAGATAATTAACTCTGATAAGTAGAAAAGAAAGTATAAATATAAGCAAAAATTTTAGAATCATTAGTTGTACATTTTATGTTTAATGTTTTAAATCTAGTTATAATGTTATATATTAAAGGTTACTTTTGAATTTTAGTCAAGTTTTTTAATACTATATAAGTTAAAATATTATAAAAAATAAAATAAAAATAAGAACTTTTACAAATTTACCCATCAAATAAATTTGTACCTAATTTTCAAAAAAGTCTTTATGTACTATAATATAAAAAGTAGAGTAAAATAGTAGATGTAAGTTTACAGCAAATGAAAATTTAACTAATAGAAAATCGAAGGGAGATATACAAATGTCAGTTATTGAATTAGTATATGCTAGAGAAGTATTAGACTCAAGAGGAAATCCAACTGTAGAAGTTGAAGTAGTATTAGAAGATGGAGCGATGGGAAGAGCAATAGTTCCATCAGGAGCATCTACAGGAGCTTTTGAAGCTGTTGAATTAAGAGATGGAGATAAAGACAGATACTTAGGAAAAGGTGTAGAAATAGCTGTTGCTAACGTAAATGAAATAATAGCACCAGAAATAGAAGGAATGGATGCATTTGACCAACCAGCTATAGATGCAATCATGATAGAATTAGATGGAACTCCAAACAAAGGAAAATTAGGAGCTAATGCTATATTAGGTGTTTCAATGGCAGTAGCTAGAGCAGCTGCTGATGAAATAGGTCTTCCATTATTCCAATATTTAGGTGGAGTAAATGCTAAGCAATTACCTGTTCCAATGATGAACATATTAAATGGTGGAGAGCATGCTGATAATAATGTTGATGTTCAAGAGTTCATGATATTACCAGTAGGTGCTTGTTGCTTTAAAGAAGGTTTAAGAATGGGTGCAGAAGTATTCCATTCATTAAAGAAAGTTTTAGGAGAAAAAGGATTAGCTTGTGGTGTTGGTGACGAAGGTGGATTTGCTCCAAACTTAGGTTCAAACAGAGAAGCTTTAGAATTAATAGTTGAAGCTATAACAAAAGCTGGATATAAGCCAGGGGAAGATGTTATGTTAGGACTTGACGTTGCTGCTACAGAAATGTACAACAAAGATACTAAAAAATATGTTTTAGCAGGAGAAGGAAAAGAGTTAACTGCTGCTGAAATGGTTGCTTTATATGAAGATTGGTCAAACAACTTCCCAATAATAACTATAGAAGATGGTTTAGATGAAGAAGATTGGGATGGATGGAAATTATTAACTGAAAAATTAGGAAATAAATTACAATTAGTTGGTGACGACTTATTTGTTACTAATACAGAGAGATTAGAAAAAGGAATTGAAAATGGAGTAGCTAACTCTATATTAGTTAAAGTTAACCAAATAGGTACAATAACTGAGACTTTAGATGCTATAGAAATGGCTAAGAGAGCAGGATATACTGCTGTTATATCTCATAGATCAGGAGAAACTGAAGATTCTACTATAGCAGATTTAGCTGTTGCAGTAAATGCTGGTCAAATAAAAACTGGTGCTCCATCAAGAACTGATAGAGTTGCTAAGTACAACCAATTATTAAGAATAGAAGAAATGGTTGGAGAGCAAGCTAGATACTGTGGATTAAAATCTTTCTATAATTTAAAAAAATAGTTATTGAAGATTAAAAATATGGTATTAAAGATTAAAAAGATAACATAAAAGATAAAAATTTATCTTATAAGGGATAAGTGATAGTTGATTTTTCAATTCACTTATCCTTTTTTATATTTCATTTCTTACTTTTATTCACAGCTTTAGAAAAAATACGAATAAAAGTTTCTATTTCATCTTTATCTAATTGATGTAAGAGATTTCTAAATACAATTATTTCTATATCTCTATGTTCTTGTTGAGCCTTTAAACCTAATTCAGTTAAGACTAAGTTATACCCCCTTTTATCTTTAATACAGGGATTCTTTTTAATAAATTTTTTTAATTCAAGGCGTTTTACAGCACTTGTTAATGTGCTTTTTGGCAATTCTAAAATTTCACTAATTTCTTTCATCATACTATTTGGATACTGTTCAACTATTTCTAAAATGCTTAATTCTACTAAAGAAATACCATGAATAGTAGGATACTTACCACTACACATTTCTGTTTTCATCTGCATACTAACAATATGCCACAGGTTGTTTAGCTCTTTTACAGGATTCATTGACTTTTACCTCCATATATGATACGATTGTCGTACTAATATAGTACGATAATCGTATTAATTTGTCAATAGGATGGTGTTTTTATGAATTTAGAGATTATACGAGCTACAATTGAAAATGCTACAGAAATGGGTCTTATACATTCTTGTTCATGGAGAAAAGCGTATAAAGGAATTATTCCAGATAAGATAATAGATGAATTCACTTCTGAAAAAAGAGCAGAAGTTTTCCAAAGTGTTATTCCAAAAGCTGAAGAGGAATATTATCTTTTTAAAGTGAATGATATACCTGCTGGTTTTGCTTCATTAAATAGAAGCCAAGAGGATAATGCTCCAAAATGTATTGGAGAAATATATTCTATATATTTCCATCCCGATTTTTGGGGAACATCTGTTACAAAAAAAGGATTACAATTTTGCATTGATAGATTAAGCAATTTAGGATATTCACATATAACGATATGGGTTCTAAAAGACAATACTAGAGCTATAAAATTCTATAAAAAAAATGGTTTTACTTGTGATGATTTTGAGAAAGAGATACATATTGGGAACAAATTATTAGAAGTACGTTATTCAAAAAAGATATAGTAATTGCACATTATTTTTGTTTGTTATTTATGGCTTAATAGTCTTGAAATGACTATATTATTGTGATACACTAAAGAGTAATGAAATTTAAGTAATAAATAGATAGGAGGGGCAATAATGAGCAACATTTTAATGGGTGTGCAAGTAGTACTAGGGATTTTACTAGTAATTAGCATAATGCCTCAAGATTCAAAGAATGCTTTGCCTTCAGAGTTTGGTGGAGAAGGAAGTCAAGCTTACTTTAAACCAAAAGGTAAACAAGCATTTCTTGCTAGAGTTACAAAGATAACAGCAGTATTATTTTTTATAAATGCATTGGCATTACTTATAGTTAAGAAGTAATGATATTGTTGAATAACTGGCCATTATTTAATTAGTGCATTTGGAAAATATTTAAAAATTAAATTTAGTTTTTAATGAAAGTACGTAAAGTAAAAAATAAAACAGGACTAATAATTTTACATTGTTAGTCCTGTTTTTATTTTAAAGATTAAGTTAGATATTTTGATTATTTATATTTATGTGTATCTTTATCAAACCAGATAATTAGTTTATTACAACTTGGACAAGTGCCACAAAATAAGCCACAAATAGCAGCAGTATTTTCATAAGGTTTCATAAAATCATCTCCATTAAGTTTTATAGTATGGCTAGTATTTTGTAAATATAAACATTATTTTCATAGTATTTTATAAAATAATCTTCATTAAGGCTTATATCGTAAATATGATGTAGAAGTAAAAGCATACAACTATAAAATATCATATAAGCAAATTTGAACATTTAATAAGTAAATCTAAATATTTAGATAAGATTAATTTAAATAAGATTATTCTGTTTTAAAATAAATATTATTAAAAATACTGTAATTATAGAAAATGCAGAGGTAAATACCACAATTTGACCAGCTAGTTCACTATCAGAATCCATCTGTTGTGCCATTGTAAATGAAGAAACAGCAGTTGGAGCAGATAACATTATCATAAGTGAGGCTAATTCTACATTTCTAAATCCAAGAAGAATACTAATTGGCAAGAATATAGTAGGTACAAGTATAAGTCTTCCACATACCCCCAATAAAATGGGTCTTAGATGTCCCTTTATAGAAGAAAAACTAAAAGAGCCTCCTAATATTATAAGAGATAAAGGGTTGCAATTTTAGATATATCTCCAATTGTCTTATGTAAAAATGTAGGAATATTAATATCTAAAATTAACATAATAAGACCTATTGCAGAAGCTATTATAAGTGGATTTGTTATAATACCTTTAATCATATGTTTTATGTTTACTTTTCCACCTCTAAAAATTTCAAGTATTACAACAGATAATACATTAAACATAGGTACAATGACTGCAATTAATAAAGATGTGACTCCAATGCTCTTATCTCCAAATAGTGAGATTGTTACAGGTATACCAAATATAACGAAATTGCTACGGAATATACCTTGTATTAATGCACCTCTTGATTTATTATCTTTTTCAATTTTAGGGATAATAAAAACTAGGATTAAGAAGGTTGAAAAAATGATTATAACAGCTACAATCATAAGTCTAAAATTAAGAGAGCCATTTAAATCTGTGTTATATATGTTAAAAAATAATAATAATGGCAAGAAGGATTTGAAACAAACATTATTCATTTTATTTAAAGTGTGTTCATCAAATAAGCCTAATTTTTTTAGAACATATCCAAGTGACATTGTGAGAAACAAAGGAAGAACAACATTTACTGATAAAATTAAATTTTCCAAAGTCTATTCTCCATAACTCGATAATTCAATTAAATTTCCATCAGGGTCCCTTAAATAAATGGATTTCATTTTACCAAAGACTCCTGTACGCTCTACAATTCCTTGTTCAACTTGAATATCATTTTGTTCTAAGTATTTTTTTGTCTCATCAATATTTCCATTTATTTCAAAACATAAATCAGCACTACCTGTTTGTACGTTTTTGCTATGTGGTGAAAGTTCATGACCTTTTATATGGACATTTATCTTAAAATCTCCAGCATAAAGCTCATATCTTTTATTCATTTCCTTAAATGTAAAACCAAGTTTTGTATAAAATTTGATACAATTTTCTATATTATTAGTAGTAATTACTATATGGTCTATTTTTTTTATCATAACAACTCCTTAAGATTTTATATATTGATAAACTTAACATAAATTTATTTGATTTTATAAACTGATATGATTTATCTTGATTATCTAATTTTATCTTGATTGTTGAACTTTATATTTATTATTGAATTTCATGTAGAGTGTTAAATTTTATGTAAATCGCAGGATTTAATGTAATCTGTTAATTAAAATATAAAAAATATTCTAATAACAATTAAGCTAATCATTAATCAAATGTAGACATTTAATTAATGATTAGCTATAGTCAATCTAATTAGTTAGAATAACTTCCTTTTAATGTAAATGTATCTAAAACGTGTCCATCCATAGCTTTAAAAAACTCATTCATATAGAATCCTTTTTCAAGGTCAAGAATAGTATCAAGTGCAAATACATGTATTTCATAAACATGAGGTCTGTCTGGAGGTGCCATACCACCATATACACTGGCTTCTAATCTGTCAAGACCTCCTAGTTTACCATGCCAGCTAGTAGTCCCTTGAACAAAATCAGTAGCTGTTATACTTTCATTTTCACTTAATTCATCTCTTGTTATATTTACAGCTAACCAATGTATCCACGCAAATCCACATACAGGGACAGAGTCTTTGTCTTCTAAAAATACCGCAAAGGATACTGTATTCTTTGGAGCATCTTCAAACTTTAGAGGTAGTGAGTATGTAGGCATACCACCTTCATTGAATTGAGTTCCTCTTTTTCCATATTTATCTTCTATAACGCCATTTACTATACCAGTACTAGTTACTTTCATAATAATTTACCTCCTAAATATATAATAAACTAATAGAATATTTCTGTAATTTAATTATATACCAATTGAAAATAATGGTAAATTACTTACTTTTTTGTGTGTATCTATTTAGGGGGTATCTATTTATTTTAAAATACCTTTTTCCTTAAGTATATCTTCCATGCCATTATCGAGCATAAAGTTAATTCCTATATCTTGCATTATAGCCAAAGCATCTAACATTTGCTTTCCTCGAATAGGTGTAAGTGAATACTCAACCTTAAGTGGGTAACCATCATATGTCTTTTTATCTACAAGACCAAATTCGATTAATTCTTTAAGCTGTTCAAGCAACATTTTTTGATTAATACCATTAATCTCCTTCTCAAGTTTTGATAGAGAAGTTGGCCCCATACGTAATCTCCATAATATAATAGATTTCCATTTGCCTTTTATCATATCATGTGTTAATTCTAAGGGGCAAGTATATTCATCACGAAGTTTCAAATAAGGTCACCTCCAATTTATTTTGCTAATATACGTTTTGAAGCAAGCTTATATACAAACTCAACTTTTTTATTTGTGATATCCCATGAGTCTAATTCTTTTTTTATTAAATCTGGATATTTTTTACTTATATCTCTAAGAGCATTACCAACAGATTTTCTTAAGTATTCACTATCATTATCTTTTAAACTAGAAAGTAGAGATATAGCGACATCAGGATTAGATTTAAAATAATCTCGATTGGTCCAAATCCTAAGGCCTTCTGTGACAGCTCTTTTTACGTTTGGATTGTCAGAATTAATCCATTCTTTTATTACAGGAAGTGCTTTTTCATATCCTACCTCACTACAATAATAATCAAATGATTTAGCTAGTATTTCCTGTACTCTCCAGTTTTCATCTTTACTAACATTATCTTTTAAAAATAACAACGCTTCAGAAATTGTTATTGATATAAATCCAAGTATAAACACTGCCAATTCTCTTACTTGATAGTATTCTGATCTATATAAGTAGATTGACAGATAATAACATTTTTTTGATTCATTATTTTTTACAATCTTTTTAGCTATAGTTTCAATTTCTTTAAATCCATTTTCTATAGTAATAATTTTTGCAATTACTTCTTCCAATTTTATCTCCTCCAATAAGTAGATTAGTTTAAATTTCATGTATTTATTTGTAAAAAAAAGTTTGTTTAGTTTAGATAAAATAAAGACTTGTCAAAAAACGTTTGCAAGTCTTTAGTACTAGCATAAATAAAAAATAATAAAAAATCAACCTCATTTAACATATAAATTTACTTTTATTATGAGTTTTATATTATTAAGTTGTGTTTAAAAAATTAATTGAGTTATATAAATTTTACATGATTTGAGTATACTAATAGAATAAATTATTATATAGTAATACTTATATGAGATGAATATTTTACCAATCCTATCTGATAGTGTATAATTAGGTGATAAAGTAGATGACAAACAGTAATTTAAACAATCATAATGATATTTATACAGATAATTTATTCTTAAAGAATCAGCATAATAGTGTTTTAAGCTATTACTTTACAATTTATAATAAATACAAAATATAAATAAGTAATTTAACTTGTAGGAATAATAAAAAGTATAAAAAGTTATATGTAATTAATAAAAAAGCTTTGTTCTAAGGAATATAAAAGGTAATGTAATATAAACAATAATATAATGAAAGATTAAAATAGGAGGGAAAAATGATACCAGGACTTAAAGAGAGTTTGTTAGGATTAATAAATGAAAGCGCATATAATCCTCTAAAGAAAGAAGAATTAGCAGAAATTTTTGATATACATTCATCAGAAATGCCAATGTTCTATAATTTTTTAAATGAATTAGAAGAAGATGGTTATATAAGTTTTACTAAGAAAGGAAAAATAATATCTCCAAATCAAATGGGATATTTTGTTGGAAAATTTGTATCACATAAAAAAGGATTTGGATTTGTTGAGTCTGATGCTGAGTATACGCAAGATTTATTTATTTCAAGTGACAATATAAATGGAGCTATGCACAATGATAGAGTTATGGCAGAAATAGTTGTACCTGCGACTGAAGAAAAGAGAGCTGAAGGAAGAATAGTAAAAGTTATAAAGAGAGAGATAACTAGAATAGTGGGTACTTTTCAATCAAGTAAAACTTTTGGCTTTGTAACACCAGATAACAAAAAGTTTACTAAAGATATATATATACCTAAAAAACATTTTAGTGGAGCAGTAGATAATGATAAAGTAGTATGTGAAATTACAGTATGGCCACAAGAGGATAGAAAACCAGAAGGAAAAATTATAGAGATACTAGGTCAAAAAGGTGAAAGAGGCGTAGAAATAGACTCTATAATAAGAGAACATGGTCTTCCAGAAGAGTTTCCAAAAAAAGTATTGCAAGAAGCTGAGGCTGTGGCTGTTGAAATTCCTCAAGAAGAGATAAAAAGAAGAAGAGATTTAAGAGATTTAAACATATTTACTATAGATGGGGATGACGCAAAAGATTTAGATGATGCTATATCAATAGAAATATTACCTAATAAAAACTTTAAATTAGGAGTTCATATAGCTGATGTCACACATTATGTAAGAGAAAAAAATAAACTCGATAAAGAAGCTTTAAAAAGGGCTACATCAGTTTATCTAGTAGATAAAGTAATCCCAATGTTGCCAAAAACTCTTTCAAATGGAGTATGTAGTTTAAATCCATTTGAAGATAAGTTAACTCTTTCTATATTTATGGAAATAGACCATAAAGGAAATGTAGTTAAACATGAGATATGTGAATCTATAATAAATTCAAAAGCTAGAATGACTTATACAGAAGTGTCTGACATATTAGAGAAAGATGATGAAAAACTTAAAAAGACTTTTGAACATGTTGCAGATGACTTTAAGAATGCTGAGGTCTTAGCTAGAATTCTTATGTCAAGAAGGGAAAAAAGAGGGGCTATAGATTTCAATTTTCCAGAAGCAAAGATAATTCTAAATGGAAATGGTGAAGTTGCAGATATAAAGCCATATGAGAGAAGAATATCTAATAAGATAATAGAAGAATTTATGCTTATAAGTAATGAGACAATTGCAGAACATTTTTATTGGATGGGGATACCATTTGTGTATAGAATACATGAGACACCATCTTTGGAAAAAATGGAAGAATTGAGTAAGTTTATATCTACATTTGGATATGTAATAAAGGGTGACAAAGAGGAAGTACATCCAAAGGCATTACAAGGTATAATAGAGAAGATAAAGGGCAAAAAAGAAGAAGGTGCTATTAGTACTATAATGCTTCGTTCTTTAAAACAAGCTAAGTATTCACCAGAATGTAGTGGACATTTTGGATTAGCAGCTAAATTCTACTGTCACTTTACTTCACCAATAAGAAGATATCCTGACCTTCAAATTCATAGAATAATAAAAGAATCTTTAAATAATAAGATAAGTGGAAAGAGACAGGAACAGCTTACTACTATAGTGGATTATGCATCTGTTCAATCATCTGAAAAAGAAAGAAAAGCAGAATTGGCTGAAAGGGATGTACATGATTTCTATAAGGCTCTTTATATGAAGGATAAAGTTGGTCAAGAGTTTGAAGGCGTTGTATCTAGTGTAACTTCATTTGGAATATTTGTTGAGCTAGATAATACTATAGAAGGATTGATAAGACTTGCAAATATGAATGATGATTATTATATTTATGATGAGAGTTCTTATAGTGTTGTAGGAGAAAGAACTAAGAAGTCATATAAGATAGGTGATTTAGTTAAGATAAAAGTTGAGGGTGTAAATGTAGATTTTAAAGAAATTGATTTTGAAATAGTTGAAAAAATAGAGGAATAAGTAAAACATCTAAAATAGATATGAGAAGTTGTAGTATTTATGGTATAACTAAATTTGTAATACTCAATGTGCAATGAAAATTAGAAGTTAAAAAATATTTAATGAGAATAGATAATATAAAAATATTTGATGAAAATAGGTAGTATAAAAATACTTAGTTAAAAACAGATATTTAAAAAATAAATTTTTAATATAAAATAAGTGTATCATTTAAAACTTGAGATACACTTATTTTTTTTGTTCTACATAAATTTTTGTTTTATTTAATTTATAATGATATATTACTTTTTATAAATTTAGTGTTAAAATAAAAAAAACACTACTTAGGAGGAATAGAATTATGGGTATGATAGGATGTTATATTAGAATAAGTGAAGAAAATGTTTTGAAATTACAACAAGCAGAAGATAACTTACAAGGTTTATTTTTTGGAGATATGGATGAAGATAATACTATCAGTATTGATAAAGCATGGCATG
The DNA here is from genome assembly GCF_020657835.1 of Clostridioides sp. ZZV14-6387. Classification (NCBI taxonomy): domain Bacteria; kingdom Bacillati; phylum Bacillota; class Clostridia; order Peptostreptococcales; family Peptostreptococcaceae; genus Clostridioides; species Clostridioides sp. ZZV14-6387. The sequence goes on along the minus strand of NZ_JAGWCW010000001.1, from coordinate 207,899 downwards.
CTATTCACTTTACTTTAACAGGTTGTCCATTTGGAGGAGAGGATGATAATATATTTAGCAAACTAGTAATGAGTGGAAATGTATTTATGGAGATTGATGGAGAACCACCTGCAATGCTGATTACAGCTAATGATGTAAAGAAGCTATCAGAAGCAATGGACAGTTTGGAAGAGCAGCAGTTTAGAGAAAAATTTAATATTAGTGAGATGTTAGAAAATAATATTTACCCTGTTATGGATGATGAGAATGAAGAAGAGTTTTTTGATTATGTATGGGCAAATTTGATTGAACTTAAAAAGTTTATAGAAGAAGCTGCTAATGATAGACAAGCAGTAATATTTTATATAATGTGATGATTACTAAAAAACTATGAACGATTAATACATTTACATATCTTAGACATGAGGAAGTATGATTTTATAAGGGAAGGTACATATTAGCCTTTTAATTATTTATTTAATAGTAGCATTTTAAAATATATCAATTATTTTTGGATTCTTGTGGTGTGTAGCTACATATATTTTATTTATCTTAAAAGGCTAAATGATTTATCCGAAGTTAGTATCATTAGGATACAAGTATGTGATAAATATTTCTTAGAACAGACTATATAATATGATTCTGAAATATATGAGTCTACAATAAGCATTTAATAATCTTCCAGATTCTAATTTAATTGATAAAATAGAGGATTTTTTAATTATAGTTTTGAGTCTATTATATTTTTGAAATTTATCTATTGTGTTCTATAATTCTCTTGTATATCTATAATATTTTTTCATTATGTGACTCGATTTATTTTTGAAGCTAACCTATCATATTCAATAATTCTTTTAATTAGATAGTATGTTTTTTTATTATGTGAATTAATTTTTTAAAAAATTTATCTCTTATATCCAATAATTCTTTTGTATACTTATCTTATTTTTTCATTATGCAAATCAACTATCTTCTGAAGCTAATCTCTTATATCCAACAATTCTTTTGTATACTTATCTTATTTCTCATTATGCAAATCAACTATCTTTTGAAGCTAAACTCTTATATCCAACAATTCTTTTGTATACTTATCTTATTTTTCATTATGCAAATCAATTATCTTTTGAAGCTAATCTCTTATATCCAATAATTTTTTTAGTTATCTACAATATTTTTTCGTTATAGCAACTTACCATCATATTGAAAGCTATCCATTATAAATAATTCCTTTAGCCATCCACCATATCTTTTTATTATATAAAATGGACTCACAAATAAAGTAAGTAAAAATAAAAAATATAGATACTCTAATTAAAAGTAGAAAAATTAAAATCTTTAGGAAAAATTTAGAAATTTATAAATAATATCTTAAGTTTTAGAATTTATTATGAAAATACAATAAAAAATTTATAGAAATACAATTCTATAAAACTATTTCTGGAGGTGTATTTATATATGGAAATGAAAATATCAGTGTCTAATCTTAGTAAAAGATTTGGAACAAAAAGTGCTCTTGATAGTATAAATCTTGAAATTGACAGTGGGATGTTTGGGCTTTTAGGAAGAAATGGAGCAGGAAAAACGACTTTTATGAGAATTTTAGCTACCTTATTATCCAAAACAGAAGGTTCAATAGATATGTGTGGGGTTCCTATTGAGAATACTAAAGATATTAGGAATATGGTTGGCTATTTACCACAAGATTTTTCAATGTATCCCAATATGACAGTATACAAGGCAATGGATTATTTAGCAGTTTTATCAAATATACCACTAAGGAAAAGAAGTAAAGTTATATGCAAGTTATTAAGTAAAGTAAACCTTACTAATCATCAAAATGTTAAGGTAAAGTCTTTATCTGGAGGTATGAATAGAAGGCTTGGCATAGCACAAGCACTAATTCATAATCCAAGAGTTTTAATAGCAGATGAACCAACAGCAGGTCTTGACCCAGAAGAGCGTATAAGATTTAGAAATCTATTATGCGAAATTGCAAATGATAGAATTGTTATATTATCAACGCATATTGTTGGAGACATAGAAGCTACATGTGAAAATGTGGCGATATTAGATAGTGGAAAAGTTATATACAATGGCTCTACTGAGGCTTTAGCAAAACTAGCTCAAGGAAAAGTATATAGTATTGAAGTAGATAAAAAAGATATTGAAAATATAAAAAATAAATTTGTAGTTATAGGTATGCTGACTCAAGGTGGAAAGGCTACACTTAGGGTCATATCAGATGATAAACCTTTTGAAAATGCAGTAGAATGTAATCCAACTATTGAAGATGGCTATATGCTTATAATGGGAGGAGAGAAGATATGAATCTATTTTTAAAAGAATGTAAAAATATATTAAAAAGTATAGTATATTATGTCTTTATTATAGTTTTAGTGTTTTTCTATGTTTCTCAACTTGGAGGTTCAGTTTCTAAAGATGTAAGTAAAAATGTTCCTAATGATGGGAATCCATTAGTTGCTCCTCAAAGGGTAGAAGATATTGAGGAATATTATTCTATACACAATCAATATCCATATGGTCAAAAAGAATCTATGAAAACAGAAGAAGTCATTCCAAATGCAACTATAAATTTAATTAGAGAATATCAAGAAAACTCATATACAACATATCCAACAGGAATAGTTAAATCTATAAAATTGGACCAAAATAAAACCAAAACCATAGAACAATATATAGAGGAAATAACTGGTAGAAGTATTGAGAAAATAAATTCACTATGGAAAAAAGGAGATAGCATAAAAATAGATTATTCAAGAGTATCTATTGGAAGATTTGAAGAAATAATGCAAAGAGTAGATGATATTTTAGGCGGAGGGTCTGCATATGCCTTTGATAAGTTGCAAAGATTTGGAGTAGTTCCAATTTCTTATAATGAAGCAATGCAGAATTATAACTATACAATAGAAAAAGATAAAATTACTAATGGCTATGCAAGAATTTTTTGTGATTATATAAGTATAGTCTTAAGTATATTTCCAGTGTTTGTGGCAGTTTTCATGTCACTTAAAGATAAACGTTCAAGAATGAGAGAAATTATTTATTCAAAACAAGTATCATCATACAAAATAGTTTTATCAAGATATTTTGCACTTGTTTTTATGATGTTATTACCAGTATTAATTTTAGGTATAAAAGATTTGCTTCCTTTGATTGAATTTGGCAAAAATGAAGGGATATCAGTTGATAATTTAGCATTTATAAAATATACAATATGGTGGCTACTTCCAACACTTATGATAGCTACAGCTATAGGTATGAGCCTTACTATATTAACAGATACACCAATAGCAATTATTGTTCAATTAATTTGGTGGTTTTACAGTATAAATTCTACAGGTCTTAAAGGTGATTATCCAACAATGGGGTTAATGATAAGACATAATAGTGTGCTAAGTGGGAATATTGTTGCACAAAACTTTAATCAAATTATGAGTAATAGATTTATGATGAGTCTAGGTGCATTAGTGATTGTTTTGCTAACGATATTCTTATATGAGCAAAAAAGAAGGGGGAATCTTGATGTTGCATCAAAGCTTTCAAAACTGTTTAGTTTTAATAAAAGAAAACTTCAAATTAAGCACTTTAATTAATTTGATATGTTCAATTATATTGTTATGTTTGATTCCTCTAATACAAGGAGTAGCTAATTTAGATAGAATTTCGTCAGCCATATGCTTAGAAAATTATGTTGTAATAGTAGGAATAATAATGTTGGTACCTATATTTTCACTAGAGCAATCAAAGGAGATTGATGAAATAGTATCATCAAAATCACTATCTCAAGTTATTGTACAATTAATTAGAATACTGATGTCAATTATAAGTATAGCTGTTTTAATCATAGGTTTTGTAAATGTTTTGATATATTTAGGTGGAGATTTCCCAGTAACTGAGTATATCGTTGGAAGCTTCGCATCAGCTATGTTTGTAGGAAGTCTGGGAATGTTTTTCTCGAATTTATTTAATAATACAATCATTGGATATATGGTGTCTATAGGATATTTAATTTTAAATATGATGACTAAAGATAAGTATGTTGGAAATTTTTTTATAATGTCTATGAGTCAAGGCAGTTTTGATGAAAAATATTGGTTGATATCTGGAAGTGTAGTGTTGATAATCATATCTCTATTGATAAAACCAATAAAAAGGAAGATTAGATAAATAATATGAGAGCTTTAATAAAATGAAGGTAATAGAAATAAAAAGTACATTTATGAGATGCAAGTTTATTTTTATATACACAAGATATAATTTGATATTTATGTATGTAAATAGATGTATTTATCTATTGGTATAAAAGTACATATATATACTGAATTTTATTAAAAGCTCTCAAATTTATATTTTTTAGTAATTCCACAGTAATAGTTTAATAAAATCTATGGTAAATTTATAAATTTCATAGTGATTTTACAAAAAGTAGTTTAGTAAAACCTACAATAATTTTATAAATTTCATAATGATTTCACAATAATAATCTAATAAAACTTATAGTAATTTTATAGTGAATTCATAATAATAGTCAAATAAAATCTATAGTAATTTTATAAATTTCATAATGAATTCATAATGATAGTCAAATAAAACCTATAGTAATTTTATAAATTTCATAATGATTTCACAGTGATAGTCAAATAAAACCTATAACAATTTTATAAATTTCATAATGATTTAGTAAGTATTTATAAAACTACTATTTTTGTTTAGAAACTTTATTATTCATGTTATCATTAGTAGGCATTGAGCCAAAGCTTAATTTTTCATACATTACTTGAGTTGGAGCTAGCCAAACTGTACCATTACCAGTAAACGTATTTAAGAAACCTTCACCATTTAAAGCAGAACCAATTAAAGACTTATCTGATTTAGTAACAGAGAAATTAACTCCAGATGTTCTTGCTATTGCAAAGTTACCATCTACCTTTAATTCTTCTCCATTTTTTAATTCATACTCTACAATTTCGCTTTGAGGGACAACACATTCTAGAACGATTACACCAGTACCACTTAATTCTATTTGGAAGAAACCTTCACCACCAAGTAAAGCAGATGAGAAATTCTTTTGTGTAAATGCCTTTACTTCTATTGTATCAGAACAACAATAGAATAATCCTTTATCAACAACTATTGAGTCGTTATCAAGACTCATAAATAAATAATGTCTAAAAGAAGGTTCTAAGTAAACTTCGCCAGTACCTTTATATACAGGTTTCATCATTGATTCATTAGTAAGTGCTCCTGATATTCCTTTTTTAAAAAGACCTCCAACGCCACCAATCTTAGTTTCAGAAGAGATATTACCTTTATAATAATATAATGCACCAGCTTCTGTTTTTATTGATGAATTATTTAACTTTATCTTAATTTGTCTAGCTCTTAAGCCAGCTTCTCTAGCAAAATATAATCCCATTGCCATCATTGGGCTAGAAGCACCTTCAAGTTTTTCAAATTCTAATATTTCAAATTCACTTTTACCATCTGATGCATTTTCTAAAATTCTTACTTTTTTGCTTAAATCCATACAAATTTCTCCCTACTATAGTTAATATTTATCTCTAAAATATTACAAGATATAATTATATATTACATTTTTTTTGGAAAAATGGCTACTTTATCATCAAATTTTTACATCTTTTAAGAAACTTTAAGATGGTTATAGCTGAAGTAGGATTGCTTAAGGATATGTGATTATTTAAATGGATATTTTGAGTATTATTTATTATTTGTGGGTATTATATTTTATGGGCATGTTAAAAGATAAAAGATAGATATTTAGAGTAGTTTTTGTTTTGAAGTTAATAAATTGATTTTAGCAGTTAAATTTAGCTTGGTATTGAATGTATTTGATATGGCTTGTTATTTATTTTGCTTTACTATTTATCATATTACTTAAGAAACTTAATATATTAGTGTAATCTTGACTAAAATTCCTAAATATGTTATTATACAGGTTAGTCAAATGATTTAATAGCATGAAAAATTTAGCAAATTATTAATATCAATTGAAGAAATTTCTAGCAAAGAAGGTGAGATTTATATGGCTGGTAAGAAAGTATTAGCAACAAACAAAAGAGCAAGACATGAATATTTTATAGAAGAAACTTATGAATGTGGAATTGAATTAAAAGGAACAGAAGTAAAATCAATAAGACAAGGTAAAGTTAACCTAAGTGATGGATATGCATCTGTAGATAATAGTGAAGTATTTTTGAAACAAGTTCATATAAGTCCATATGAGCAAGGAAATATATTCAATGTTGATTCTTTAAGAGTTAGAAAATTATTGCTTCATAAGCATGAGATAAGAAAACTTATTGGAGCAACTACTATAAAGGGGTATTCACTTATACCACTTAGTTTATATCTAAAAAATGGTAAAGTTAAAGTAGAAATTGCTTTAGCAAAAGGGAAGAAGTTATATGATAAGCGTCAAGATATGGCTAAGAAAGATGCACAAAGACGTATAGAAAGAGAAATGACAGGCAAGTATTAAATTAGATAAAAGTGTATTTTTTAGAATAAAATTCTTTATTATCTAGAACATAACATTGATTTTTATTCTTAAAAGTATTATATTATATATACATTAAAAATTTAATAAAAATGGTGATAAAGTTTGCGAAAAGTCTAATGGACTATAAACTACTCAAGGGGGCGTAAAGGTTTCGACGTGGGTTTGGAACTTGAGGCTGCATGTCGTGTTACTCTGGGTCACGTAAAAACTGGGGAACTTTAAAATAAACGCAGACGATAATTTCGCGATAGCAGCCTAGTTGCTGCTCGTCCCTCTTAGTCCTCCTGCCGACTAAGACTGGACGTCATTATGCAGGGAACTACTTTAAGGGTGTCTCGACTTAAAGTAGATTAATTGGGACTGGCTAAGCATAGAGCCTGCCACTTGGCGTTATGTGAGGCGAGATACTAGTGAAGTTGGCTAAGCATGTAGATGCAACGAGGAAAAGACTTACGGACAGGGGTTCGACTCCCCTCGTCTCCACCAATTTTGAAAAAAGAATGATGAAATACTTGGAAATACTAGTCTTTATTGACTAGTATTTTTTATTTTGGTGATAAAATCCACCAACTGTACCCCAACCACAGAAAAAGAGGTTTTTTTGAGGGTATATTGGGGTGCATTTAGGGTGTATAAAAAACCTTTATTTATTATGATATTAGGTAACATAGAATTTTAATATCTACTTTATGATATAATATTTTTATAAATGTAAAATAGTTTAAGTTGTTAATTAATAAAAATATATATTATATAAGTTTGATAGGAGTTGAGGTTTGTAATGGATGAAAGAAAACTAGAATTTTCTATTTTTTGCATTGAAGCTTTAGCAGAAAAATTGGATATAGATTCAGAAGGAGTTTATAAACTTCTTAAACATGATACTGATATTTTAGATAACTATATAATACCTTGCTATGAAGCACTACATTCTCAAAGTAAAAGTTATATAGTGCAAGATTTAATACAAGTGCTTAAAGAAAAGGGCGTGATGTAATGATTGTATATCATGGTTCATACTGTGTGGTAAAAACGCCTAATATTATCTTCTCAAGAGATTCTTTAGATTTTGGAAAAGGATTCTATTTAACTAGTATAAAAACACAGGCACTTAACTGGACAGAACGTTTTAAGAAAAGGGGTAAAAAAGCATATTTAAATAGCTATTCTCTAGATATTGATAAATTAAAAGAAAACTGCAAGGTAAAAATCTTCAATAGTTATAATTTAGAATGGCTTGACTTTATATTAGAATGTAGAAATATGAGTGATGTATATATGAAATATGATGTTATAATAGGTGGAATTGCTGATGATAAGATTTACAATACAATAGAACTGTATCAAGATAATCTTATTGAAAAAGATGAAGCTTTAAAAAGATTAAAATACTATAAGCCAAATGAACAAATATGTATAACTAATCAAAATGTAATAGATAAATATTTAAAGTTTAGATGTGAAGAGGAGGTATAGTGCTTATGGAAGCAAATAAAACATTATTACAGATACTATATAAAAAAATTATATTAGAATTTTCTAGGCAGACAGGCAAGAGTTTGGAAGAAAGTATGGATTATTTATATACTTCTGAAACATATAAACTTATAAGTGAGGGTGTATCAGATATGCACTGTAAGGGTCATATATACTTGGCTCAAGAATTAATGCTAGAAAATGGATTAATGTACCATATAGGTTATCCAAGATAAATAGTTAGAAAATTAGATAAGAGTAAGGATACAAGATAATATAAAATTAATTTGTATCCTTATTTTGATTTTGTAATTAACTATATGAAATTATAATATTTATATGTATTTGATTTTTACAATGAAAATATTTTATCCAACTTTTCTACAGCTTCAATCTTCTTGTCTTCCATAACTTGAGTATATATATTTAAAGTTATTGATATATCATAATGACCCATTAAAACTTGTACAGTTTTAGGAGGAACATCATTCTCAAAAAGTCTAGTTGCATAAGTTTTTCTAAGACCATGAAACTTTATAGGTTCTATATCTAAGCTATTTAATATAGACTTTAAATTCCTTAAAGGTCTTTTATCATCAATAGGGGCACCTAATTCATTGCAAAATACATAATTATCATTTCTATATAATTCTCCAGCCTTTAATATATCTGCATTTTGATTTACTTTATGTTCTTTCAATTTATTTAAGACATCCTTTGGAATAGGCACAGTTCTGTAAGAATTTGATGTCTTTGGCTCTTGTTCTAATACTTTAAGCTCTCTATTTCCATTTCTATCTATAAGATATGTTCTTTGAAGAGTTCTTTTAACTGTTAAATTAGACTTTTTAAAATCAATATCAAACCATTTAAGTCCTAGTAATTCTCCTAATCTAAGTCCAGTACCAAGAGCAAGTAAAAATAATACCTCTAATTTATGACAATCTATAGCTTTTATAAAATTCTTTTGTTGTTCAAGAGTCAATATTTCAAGCTTATTTTCCTTTTTCTCAACTGGTATATTTACCATAGTACAATAATTACGTTGTATAAGACCTTGTTTTTCAGCTTCTGATAAGCAGGTTTTCAGTTTAGTGTTTATTTGCCTTATAGTAGGTATACTTTTATTGGAATCAAGCAATCTATTGTAATATTTTTGCATGTGAGATACTCTTAAGTCCTTTAACTTAACATTGCCTAAATCAGTATCTTTAATATAATTACGATAGATGCTTTCATATCTTTCAAATGACTTTGGTTTTAAATCTTTTATTCTATATTCAAACAACCAATTGTAAAACCAATTCTCTAAAGTTATTTTATCATCTGAAATATCAGAACTTAAATAATATTGTTTTTTATAAGCATCAAGTTTATCTTTAACTTCCTTTTGAGTTTTACCATAAAATTCTTTTCTTATTGGTTTTCCATCTTCATTATAACCAATCATTATACGAGAACGCCAACCATCTTTATATTTTCCGATAGAGCCTTCTCCATTAGCTCTTTTAGTTGCCATTTTTAAACAACTCCTTATATGATTTATAGTTATATCCATCGAAGAATGTAATACATTTCTCTAATAAGAATTTTATAACTTCATCAGCTTCTAGTGTTTCATAGAAGTTTAGCATTAATGTGTTGTATTCTTGTTTATGTTTGGCTGGTATTGATAGAACTCCTATATCATTACTTATAAGTATTAGGTTTGAGGTAAGTCGAGCAGTTCTTTTGTTACCATCATAGAAGAATTGACAATAGGACAACCATAAATTTATTATTATAGCCTTTTCTAAGGGGTTAGTTATTTTATTTATGATACTTATGTCACTTATAAATAAATTATTTAATAGAGTGGCTTCTATGCACTCATATTGAGTAGTACCAGCTATACCTATGTTACCGTTTCTAAAATCTCCAACAATTAGAGCTTCATCTTTTGCAACTATTTTATGTATAGAGCAAATTGTATCTTTATTTAAAGATAAGTTTTCTTTGTTACTTAATTTTATTATATAATCCCATGATGATTTTATATTTAGTATTTGATTTTGGTCACTTAATTTATGTCCACCTACTGTTATACCATCAAGTAATGTTTGTACTTCTGGGAATGTGAAGGGGTTATTTTCTAGGTTACCCATATCATATACAAATTCACTTATCATTCTTCTAATGTATGTTAAAGTATATTTTTTATCTCCATGAGGTAGATTAGTAGGAAATTTATATGTGTATTTTGGTATATATGATTTATTCATGATTGTAGCTCCTTTCATAGTTTTTTATCATTGCTTTAGATAGTATTGATATTATTTTATATTTTATTTAGTAGTTTTTTTATTTCTTTAAGTGTATTTTCAAGCTTTTCATTTTTTTCCTTTAATTCATTATTTTCTTGTAATAATTTAAAGTAATCATTATTTTTAATAGTAATATTTTCTTTTTGAGATATTAATTTTTTTAGTCGAATATTACTCCCAGTATCTGTTGGGTCACTAAAATAATCATAGATTGTTTCTATATTTTCTTCTGATAGACCAATATCTAATAATTCATCAATTGATTGTTTTGTAAGAACATCATTTTTAATAATTTCTTTTATGTCATCAGGATGTAATGAAAAATCTAATTCAGTATTAGATATACAATCTGAAAGTATCCAATTATAAACTTGATTTTCATTTAGTTCTAATTTTTCACCAAGTTTATAATATTGGTCTTTATCAGACCAAGCACCTAGCAATAAACTTGAGGTAATTCTAATATCATCATCTTCCATAAGATTTGAAATAGCATTTAAAAATTCATCAAAAGAATAGTATTCTTCTGGGAATAAAGATTGTAAAAAGTATAAAACATCTTCATTAGTCATTACTTCATTTTCAATATCAAAATAAAAGATAGTCTTTTCAATTTTCAAAGCTTTAGCGAGTTTTGATAAGGTATCTATACTAGGTATTCTTTTATCATTTTCATAGTTTATTAGAGCATTTCTTGAGATGCCACTAATTTCAGCAAGTTGAATCTGTGTTAGTTCTTTTTGTTTTCTTATATTTTTTAAGTTTTTTCCAATTTGCAATATTATCACCTCGTATAAAGTATAGCCCAAAAGTACACAAATGAGAACAGAAAAATAATATATTTTTATTGACAGTACACATATGTCGACATTATAATTAAAATGTAAAGTTTACGAATGTAAACTAGAAAAAAGGAGGAAAAAGTATGGGAATCAATTTAAAAATATTTAGGATTAAAAAAGGTCTAAAGCAACAAGAACTGGCAGATAGAGTTGGTATATCAAGATATTATTTATCAAACTTGGAAACAGGTAAGGCTAATAATCCAAGCAATGATTTGATGATTAAACTATCTAGAGCTTTAGATACAACAGTAGAAGAATTATTTTTTAGTAAGGAGGAGTAAAATATGAAAGAGAATAATAATTTGGAAGTTTTAAAGACATTACAAGCTACTTTAAACATTATTGTAAAGAATGAAGAAGAAGCACAAGAAAAAAAACAAGGATATAAAATTATTGAAAATGCGAAAAGAAATAAAGCTGAACTTATAACATGTAAGGAAGCATCGAGACTTTATCCTATAGGAGAATCAAAATTTAGGCAGTTATGTCATTCTAAAAATAAAGGATTTCCTTGTATATGGATAAATAATAGAGTATACATAATAAAAAATAAATTGGATGATTGGTTTATTGAAAATGCAAATGGTATCAAGTTATAGTCTTAAAGTAGGTGTTTGCAATTGAGTAATAAAGGGTGGATAAAGCTTTATAGGGAGTTGTTGGATAAATCAATTTGGAAAGACATTAAACCAGAAAGAAAAGTAATATTAATAACTATATTACTTATGGCTAGTCATAAAGAAAACCATGTTTTTATAGATAATAAAAGGATAAAAATAAAGTCTGGACAATTTATTTCTTCCTATAGCAAAATAGCTGAAAGATGTGGTAAAGGAGTTAGTTATCAAATGGTTAGAAGCTGTTTGTTGGTTTTTAAAAATGCTGGTTTTCTAACATACGAAACAACAAACAAGTATATAGTCATAACTATTGAAAACTGGGAGCTTTATCAAGAGAACATAGAAAATCAACAACCTAATCAACAGACGATTAACAATCAATCAACAACAATCAAGAATATAAAGAATGAAAATAATATTATATATAGTGAAATTATAAGCAAATTTAACTCAACTTGTATTGAACTTTCAAAGGTCAAGAAACTAACAGACACAAGAAAGAGGAGAATAAATTCAAGAATAAGAGAATATGATAAAGAAACTGTATTAGAGGTTATAAATATAGTTAGTAAAACAAGTTTTCTGAATGGAAATAATAATACGGGATGGAAAGCAAATTTTGATTGGATAATGAGTTCAAGTAATTTTACCAAGATACTAGAGGGCAATTATCATAGCAAGGAAATTGTCATAAATAAAGAGACAGGAACATATAATCCAGATGACTCACAATTAAAGTGGTAAGGAGGTTATATTATAAATAATTCAAACAACTTAATTAAAAATACAGAAGCAGAGCAATCAATATTAGGAAGCATTTTATTAGATTCAACAATAGTGGAAGAGTTAGAGCAAATGTTAAATGAAGACATGTTTTATCATGAGGAACATAAATACATATTTAATGCTATAAAAGAAATAAATAAGAGAAATGAAGTAATAGATATAATAACTCTTACAGAAGAATTAAAGAGAAAAGGTCATTTGAATAATATTGGAGGTATAAGCTATATCACTAGTTTGTCAACAATAGTTCCAACAGTATCAAATTTCATGAGTTATGTAAGTATAGTTATTGAAAAATACAAAAATAGAAATATAATTGATAAATTCAAGAAGTTCAATCTTGGAGAAATAGATGATAATACTCTTATATATCAGTTAGAAAATGATATAAATAAAGCTAATCAGAAATTAATAAAAAAGGATTCAAGTATAACAGCCATATCAGAGAGAGCCTTTGAATATATAAATGATGAAGTAAATGAAGGTATTAAAACTGGAATAAAGTTCTTAGATGATACTATAGGAGGTTTATATGGGGGTGAACTAACTACAATAGCAGCTAAAAGTGGAAGAGGTAAAACAGCATTGGCGTTACAAATACTTAGAAATGTAATATTTCAAGGTAAGAAAGTACTTTTTATAAGTGGAGAAATGAGCGATATACAGATTCTATTTAGAAATATAGCCTCACTAACTGGAATATCAGTTGTAAAAATGAAAAATAGAAACTTAGATGATGAAGAAATAGTCAAATATATACAAGCTTTAAGTATAATAAATCAAGAAAATAATCTTTATATAAATGACTCTGTAAACACAGTATCAGGAATAAAGAGGGAAATAAAGAGTATTAAACCTAGTTTAGTAATAATTGATTATTTGCAAATTTTGGATTATGAAGGTAAAGAAGTAGGAGAAGCTAAATTTGCTGACTTATCAAGACAAATAAAAAAGATTACTTTAGATTTTAATATACCAATTATTCAGCTTGCTCAATTAAATGATGAATTGAAGGATGAAAGACCTAAAGGGGATAGAGTAATGAGAAGCTCAAAGCAGATATATATGGATTCTAATTCAGTTATATATATTCATAGACCTACAGAAAAAGAAGCTCTTAATTATTGTAAGACAATGGGAATTGAGGATATAAGAGAACTGAGACGAAGAGAAAAAGGTTTTGGTGCTAATTTAAGTGAGATTATTGTTGCTAAAAATAGGGATGGTGAGTCAGGATTTAGACCATATTGGTATATAGGAAATTTGTTTTCTTTTGAAGAATGTAAGAAGATACAAGAGATATAAAAAAGAAGCATGATTTATTAAGTAATAGATAAATTATGTTTCAAGAAGTATTGAAGGATAAAGATAAGTATTAATTAGATGTAATGAAGATTTAAAATATATTGAGTTTAGATTTAAACACTTATTAGAAAAAGGTAGTTGCCATATAAATATAACAACTACCTTTATAAATTAGGTACTTAATGTACACTAACCTAGCAACTTAAGTATATATTAAGTGCCTGAGGAAAGTCAAGGAGGTACTAAAATGTATGATGAAATTATAGAAATATATTTTGATTATTGGATAAATGAACATATGTATAGAGATATTTTAGAAAAAGACAAATATTATATTGAAAGTTGGAAAGAAATTATGGCGATTAATGAATCATTAGAAAAAAGTTTATTAGATGAGAACAGAAGAGATGAATTATTAGAATTGAACGATTTATTCAATTCATTGGTAGAGTTTGAAAGAGAACTTAGTTATAAACTTGGATTTAAAGCAGGAGCAAAGTTTATAGGTGAGTTGTTAAAGTGACTTGATTAGATATACTGAAAAATATAATTTATGAAACTTCTTAAAATATTAACTTTATATGTTTAGTATTGAAAGTATAAGATATTTATCTTGATTTAAAAAATTATATTTTGGATTCAAGGTTGATAAAAGTATAGTTTATAAAGTTTTAAATTTTTTATTAATTTTCATATTTTTACAACTCTGATATAATTAAAGTGTAAAATTTTGAAATATGGGGGATAAATTAAATGGCTATTGATACTAAACTAATGACAGAATTAAAAAATATTTTACAAGAATTTGATGATAGGTATTTTGTAGATGGAAAAATGAAACGAGCTTCTATAATTGATGATTTAAACAATTATAATGCTGATTTGATAAGTGCTTTACTAAAAAGTGAAACAATTAAAAAAAATTATTTGAAAAATGTGGATGGGAATAATATTTTTAAACTAAATCAATTTATTGAAATACTTCAATATAAAGAGTTTTGGCAAGATAGTTATACAAAGTATGCTAATAAAATTGGTTTAGCTACAGGTGGAAAATTTATTGATGAGTCTGAAGATATTGTTCTCGATTTTCCATTTAAAGATACTATATTAAAAGCGAGTATGAGCAAAGAAGATAGAAATAAAGAAGATTTACTTCCAGATGAACCTTTCTTGAATACAATCTTGGCTAAAGAAGAAATTGATGTTCTTTTTGATAAAAAAATTTTATATAATGTAAAAAAATTTGATAAAAATGAAAAAAGTAATATAACAGAATTTTCAAAAACTGATAGTTTAGTTATTAAAGGTAACAATTTACTTGCATTATACTTATTAAAAGAGAAGTATGCTGGAAAGATAAAATTAATTTATTTAGATCCACCATATAATACTGGTAAGGATAGTTTTATATACAATGATAGTTTTAATCATTCTTCTTGGCTAACATTTATGCATAATCGTTTAGAGATAGCAAAAGAGTTTCTATCTGAAGATGGTGTTATTATTGTTCAAGCTGATGATAAGATGCAGGCATATCTCAAATTGCTTATGGATGATATTTTTGGAAAAGAACAATTTGAAACTACTTTTCATATTCAAGTTAGATATACAAATAAAACCTTATCTGAAGATAATGATTTTCAAAAAGTTATGGAAGTTGCACATGTATACTCAAAAAATACAACAGTTTTTAAACCATCAAAAATCCAAGAAGAATATTCTATTGATAAGTTCAAATATCAAATTAAAGAATTAGGAGAACCGTATGATATATTTGAGGAAAATGGAAAAAGGGTAGAGGTATTTTCTTCAGAAGATTATGAAGTAAAAGAAATTCAACCATCATTTGATGGACTTAAAGAAACTTGGGCAAGTGGTTCATTAGTTAGACAGGGTGGAACAGCAGCTGAATTTCTTGATAAATATTTAATTAAAAGAAAGGAAATAGGTGTATTATATAAAATATATGGAATGGGAAGTGATGGTCTTGGCTATAGATATGTTCTAGGTCCAAAGAAAAAGGGAGCTACACGAGGAAAATTCTATTCAGGTATTCCAATAGATATTAAATCTGATGTTATTTCAGGTAAATATTGCAAGGAAAAACCAATTCCTAATTTGTTGGATAACGAATTAAAATATGAAGATGCATTTGGAAATATCCGACATGAAGGAGGAGTTGATATTGGAGGAGGGAAAAAACCTGAATGTCTAATCAAATTTTTTACTGAGTATTTTACATCAAAACAATCTGATATAATCTTAGATTTTTTTGGCGGAAGTGGTACTACTGCATCAACTGCTATGAAACTTGGTCATCCTTTTATTATAATAGAACAATTAAATTCTCAGATAGAATTAATCTTGAAACGATTAAATAATGTTATTAATGGAGATAAGACTGGTATTTCATCTGATGAAGAAGTAGGTTGGAAAGGTGGAGGTAGTTTTATTTATGCTGAACTAATGGAAAAGAATCGTAGATATTTATATAATATATGGGATGCAAAAAATGAAAATGAATTAAAACAAGTGTATATAAACATGAAAAAATCTGCTGATATTGATTTTCGTGTTGATTTGAATAAGGTAAATGATTCACTTTGGTCATTACCTTTTGATGAGCAAAAACTTATACTTATTAATATCATTGATAAAAATCAGCTTTATTATAATTATTCTGAAATTGAAGACGAGGAAGTTAGAAAATTAATTTCTGAATCAGATTATAAATTTAATAAATGTTTTTATAAGATGGAGAGTGGGTTATAATGAAAAAAGCTAAAGAGAGACTAAAAAAGCGTGATTTACCATTTTTAAAATTCTTAAAAGATAGAGATAAACTTCGTTTTGATGGACCAGAAAATTATCATGTGCCTCTGTATATTAAAGAAAATTTGAAGCACACTTTACGTTCATATCAAAATCAAGCTTTGCGTTTTTTTCATTATACTCAAACTATGGAAGGGGCAGATTATCGTCAAAATCACTTGCTTTTTAATATGGCAACTGGATCAGGGAAAACAGATGTTATGGCAGGTATCATTTTGTATTTATTTGAAGAGTTTAATTATCAAAATTTTTTGTTTGTAGTAAATACAAATGGAGTAGTATTAAAAACGAGAGAAAATTTAATCAATCAAAATTCTTCTAAGTATTTATTCAAAAAAGATATTGAAATTGAGGGAAATAGAATTAGTATTCAAGAGGTGAATCGATTTCCTAAGAATGCTACTAATAATACTATTTATATTAGATTAGCGACAATTCAAAGTATATCAAATGAATTAAATTATCCAAAAGAAAATGGACTAACTTATGATGAGTTAGAAAAAAATTCAGTTGTTATATTAGGAGATGAAGCACATCATTTTAATGCATTCACTAAAAGTAATTTAAGTGCTGAAGAAAAGATGGAACAAAGTTGGGAGAATACACTTGATAGAATTCGCCAATTGAATATCAAAAACCGTCAAATAGAGTTTACTGCCACTATTGATATAGAAGGGGATAATAATGTTTATGAAAAATACAAAGATAAGATAGTTTATCAATATGGATTAGATTCATTTATACGTGAAGGGTTTTCTAAAAGAGTATTTCGTTTACAAGCTAATTCAGATGATAAATCAAAAATGTTAAATGCTGTTCTGTTAAGTCAATATCGTAAATATTTATCAAAAAAATATGGAGTTACCGATTTTAAACCAATTGTGATGTTTAAATCTAATTATGTAAAAGTTTCTATTAATATGTGTGATAACTTTATTACAATGATAAAAGATTTAAATGTTGAGGATCTCCAAAGATTTATTCAAACAGAATTTAATACAACAGTTAGTCCTACCTTAAAAAGTGCATATGAGTATTATCTTACCAAAGATTTAGCTCATATAATTGTAGATTTAAAACGAGATTTTTCAAAAGAAAGAATAATAAATGTAAATGATGGTAAAAAAGGAATTTTGGAAAATTCAAGTAATTTTAAGTCTCTTAATACACTGGAAGAGCAAGATAATCCTTTTAGAGTTATATTTGCAGTTGCCAAACTAAGTGAAGGTTGGGATGTATTAAATCTTTATGACATTGTACGTATTAGTGAAAGTGCAAAAGCTACGCCAGTTGCTACTATGAGTGAAGCTCAACTTATAGGGCGTGGAGCGAGGTACAATCCTTTTAAATTTGAAGGGAAATATTCATTTGCTCGTAGATTTGATAATACAGTTAATGAAGAACTTAAATTATTAGAGTCTTTGCATTATCATACTATGAACGATCCTAACTATATAAAAAATCTTGTTAAGTCATTAGATAGTATTAAATTGTCAGTAGAAGATGATAGTGACTTTGATATATATTCAACTGATATAAAATCAAGTTTTAAAAGGTCAGAAGCATACAAGACTGGTAAATTATATTATAATATGATTGAAGATGTGCCACAAGAAACATATACATCTTTAGCTGGCTTTGGAGTTAAATTAGATGAAGTATATACAGCTGACTTAATTTCAATTACTACTGAAGCGGAGTTTGTATCAAAAGAAAGACAAGTACAAATAAGAGATGAGTTAATAACAAGAGATATTCGTTTATTTAAGAAAGCTATGGATCGTAATTCTTTCTTTAAATTTAGTAATTTGAAAGAATATATGCCTACTCTTAAGTCAAAAAATGAATTTATCAATGATAAAAGATGGCTTGGTAAAGTTAGAATTCAAGCAAGGATAGCAAATGAATCTAATAAGTTAACGAAAGAACAAGAACTACATGCTATTGAGATGTATTTGAAATATTTGGAGAAAACTATCAAGAAAAATTATTGTAAAAAACGTGGAACAAATATTTTCAAAAGTGTTTTAATTAATCAAGTAGTACAACCATATAGGAAAAAAGTTTCAAAGGGATTTTCAGGAATTTCAATTCATGAAAAGGTATTACCTTATTCAATGAAAGGTAAAGATTGGTTTGTGTTTGAGAATGCAATTGTAAACGGGTTGGAAAAAAGTTTAATTGATTTAATGAGTAATTTTATTAAGACATTACAAAAAAAGTACAAAAAGGTGTACTTAATTCGTAATGATGAACAAAGTGGTTTAGTAAAATTGCATCAATTTTCTTCAAACTCTGGAATAGCTGTATATGATGGATTTATGCCCGATTTCATTCTTTATTTGGAAGGAGAAGGGTATATATATCAAGTGTATATTGAACCTAAAGGAGATAATTTGTTGGAAAGAGATAAATGGAAAGAAGAATTATTACTTTCATTGAATAATGAAAAAATTGAATTTATTGGAGAAGATGAAAAAGTAAAACTATTTGGCTTAAAATTTTATACAAATAGAAATACTAGACAAATAGAAAAAGATTTGTCAGAATTAGTTTTTGATGGTAATGATTTAATGGAAGAATTTTATTTTTAAATAAAGTTATGTAAATATATTTAGCATATTTTTATGTAGTTATTCACTTATGACTAGTTAATTTCATAGTTAAGTTCACAAATATGAAAAAGTATTTTTTACTCAAAGCCACTCTTATTTTGTAAGAGTGACTTTGAGATTCTCTATAGTATGAGTACATTTATAATGTTATCATTAAGAAGAATTTTAAATAATATTTTTACTATATTTTATTGACACAAATAATTGAAAATCTTAAGTTAGTATTAAATACCCCAATTTTACCCCAACTAGAAAAAAATAGTAGAGAAAACCATAAAAAATATTATTGATTAAGTACATAAAATACTTATATTTAAATGATTTAGTTAAAATAAAAATTGTGTAAATTATATGAATAGACTCCCCTCGTCTCCACCATTAAAATCTAAGAAAAATATTAGCACTTTGCTAATATTTTTTTTGTGAAAACTAATCATAACCTATATAATTAACTTATAAAACACACACAAAGAGGTAAAACTATATGGCTAAAATTGATAATATGATGTCCATATTATGGATGCTAAACTCAGATAAAAAAATAACCGCAAAACAAATATCTGAAAAACTAGAAATAAACATAAGAACTGTTTACAGACACATTGATGCATTATCTGCTACTGGAATACCTATAATTTCAGATACAGGTCATAATGGTGGATATACACTTTTGAATAATTTCATCAAAGCACCTCTTTTTTTCAATACAGAAGAGCAAACTGCTCTACTTCATGCAGCTATATTTGCTAAAGAAGAAGGGTGTTTTTTAGATGAAACATTAGATAAAGCAACTTCAAAGTTAAAAATGTATTCAAATCAAAAACAAGAAGAAATTTTAACAAAACATTTAATAGGTTTTGAAGTAATAAAACCCACTGGAAAAATATCCATAGAATCTGTACTTAAAAAATTGAAAAATAGTATAGCAAATGAATCATCTGTAGAAATTAACTATCGTACAGCTCATGAAGAAAAATCAAAATGTAGGATTATAAATCCATATGGAATTGTTCGTTGGAATAATAATTGGTACATAGTAGCATTTTGCCAAATGAGAAATGAGATTCGTAGCTTTAGGTTAGATAGAATTAGTAGTGTTATAGAAACATCAAATACTTTTAATAGACCAAAGGAATTTTCAGCAAGTGAATTCTTTATAAAGGGGATTATGGACGAGACAAAAGATGAAGATAATACTATACAATTAGTTATAGAAGGAAAGATAAATGCATTGGACAACTTATGTCAGCATTGGCTTCTAGGATATTATTTGAAAGAAAGAACTTCAAATAAAGCAATATTTAAACTTCAAGAAGATATAATATTTACATATGTACCAAATATACTTATACCTTATAGAAAATCTATACAAATAATTGAACCATTAAGTCTTAGGTATAAAATGGTTGAAGATTTATTCGAATTAATTAATCATTATCAAATTTAATAACTTAACTGACAGAGTATGTCAGTTAAGTTATTTTACAATGTAGGTATATTAATTGATAAGATAAGGAGTAAAAGATGAAAAATAGAAAAGTATATATGTATGTATTCGATACTATGTCAGATTGGGAAGTTGGATATTTAACTGCTGAATTAAACACAGGAAGATATTTCAAAAAAGGATTAAAGCAACTAAAAGTAATTACAGTAGGAGTTGATAAAAATCCTATTATAACAATGGGTGGATTAAAAGTTTTACCTGAGATTACAATTGATGAGCTTAATATTGAAAGTAATGATTTATTAATTTTGCCAGGGGGAAATACTTGGATGTCTATGGGTCATGAGAAAATATTAGAAAAATCTAAGGGGGCTTTGGAACAAGGGTCTATAGTTGCAGCTATTTGTGGTGCTACTTTAGGGTTAGCTAAAACAGGTTTACTAGATTTTAGAAATCATACAAGTAATGATTTAGAATTTCTAAAAATGGTGATACCAAGTTATTCTGGAGAAAAATATTATAAAATGGAATCTGCAGTTAGTGATGAAAATTTAATTACTGCTTCAGGAATTGCACCATTAGAATTTACGATACAAGTTTTAAAAGTTTTAGATGTTTTTAAAGAAGAAGCATTAACTTCTTGGCTAAATCTTTATAATACACATGACTCTAAATATTTTTTCAAATTAATGAATTGTAATAAATAAATTTAAGATTTATTTTTAAATTCAAATTCTAAACCACTTTCTCTATGGCAATAGATAAGTGGTTTTTTATTTTGATTATGAAATCCAAAACCATACCCCAGCCGCAAGAAAAGGTATTTTTGAAGAATATTGAAGTGAATTTAGGTTGTATAACTATACATTTCAATTATTGCTTATTAATTAGGATAATAGTTAGTAAATGATATGATTGAGAGAATAGATATAATAAACTAATCTAGTACTGTACTGCTTACTAAAGAATAAATTTTTATGGTATAAGAATTTTTTAGAGAGCTGGTTATATAGGAGTGAATAAAAAAGTAATTTTATAATATTATTTGTAAGCATTAGATATCTATTATGAAATCTCTTATGGACTATACTTGTAAAAATATTATTAAGTATTTACAATATTTTCTTGCAATTTATTTGGAAAAGTTATATATTTATAACATGAGGTGTTATAAATATATAACTTTTAAGGGGTGATTTTATATGTCTAGATTGAAGCTTGGTGTTAAAGCAAATCTTGTTTCAGAATTCCTGATGCTATCCTATTTCTTTATAGACTTATTATTAGAAAAGTTTATTTTTAAAGGCGAAGGTATTTGGATTACTTTTATAATCTTATTAGTTTTTTGGGTATTTGACTCAATGTATAATAAAAAATATAATGATTTAGTCGATGAGGCATCAAAACTTATGTTATTAAAGGTTGATCAAATTGCATCAAAAATAATGCTGTACTCTATGTTTGTAATAGCTGTTCTCTTTTCAGCTAATCATACAAGAGCTTTAGATGTATCAAATTTGGATATAGGTATAATTCTATTAGCAGTTTTATTTATACAATCGTTATCTAAATTAATTCTGTATATACATTTTGATAAAAGAGGTATATGTAATTAAGTAATTATATTAATGAAAACAAAAACTAAAGAATATATAACTTTTAAGGAGGATTTTTATATGTCTAAATCAGAAACTGGAGTAAAATCAAGGCTTATCTTAGAATTACTTGTAATAACTTATTTTTTTATAGCAGTATTAGCGACTAAGTATATTTTTAAAGGTCCAAGTACGGCTTCTCTTCCAGGGCTGAGCTGGTTAATAGTTTTTGGTTGTTATCTAATTTATAATAAAAAATATAATGATTTAGTTGATGAATCATCTAAATTTATACTATCAAAGGTTAATCAGATTGCAATAACAATAATGATGTATTCCATAGTTATAATTGCTATTTTCTTTGCAACTCCTTATACAAGGAATATAAATATATCAAACATGGATACTGGCATAATTCTTATTGCAGTTTTATTTATACAATCATTATCTAAATTAATTTTGTATGTGTACTTTGATAAAAGGGGGATATGTAACTAAGTGGCAATATTGATGAAGACAAAAATTAAAGAATATAGGGAAAAACTCCTTATGACACAAAATGAACTTGCTAAATCGGTTGGAGTAAGACGTGAGACTATTGTACACTTAGAAAATGGAAAATATAATCCTTCTTTAAAGTTAGCTATGGATATTGCTAAAGTATTCAATACTACAGTGGAAAATTTATTTGAATTTATTGAGGAAGAATAGTGGATAGGTTATAAACATTTATAAGATGGTTAATGAAATATAGCTATTTAATTATTAAGTTTGCTAAAAATATTTGTATGTAACATAATGTGTGATTAAAGTTAGATTATAATTATTTTAAGATAAAAAGAGTATTGTAAATGATAAAAATAATAAGTGATTTAAGAAAATATCTCATATACCATAAAATCATTAGTTCAGATGACCTATTTATAGGTCATTTTTTATGTATATAATGATAATACTAATACTTAAAATATGTCTTGAAGAAATACAATACTAATATTAAAAAAGGATTAATGTGAATACAAAAATTATATGTATAAAAAAATAAACATGGATATAGAAAAAAACAATAACAAAATAAGTGACTATAGAAAAATACAATTATATAGATTGTTGTCGAATCGTTGACTATAAGAATAATAACATTTAAAATGAACATGGAGAATATGGGGGGAGGAGTCAATATGAAGAGAAAAATAGCAGCTATTTTATCAACTGTAGTGATGTCATTATCACTTGTAGCTTGTAGCAATGATAATACAGCAAAAAGTGATAAATTAGAGGATACATTAGTAGTATATACTACTCATGGTGAGGATATGCTAGGAGCAATTTCTGAAGAATTTACAAAGGAAACAGGAGTTAATGTTGAATTTATAAACTTAAAGGGTGAACTAGCAGATCGTGTTAGAAGTGAAAAAGATAATCCACAAGCAGACGTAATGTTTGGTGGAGATACATCTACATATATGCAATTAAAAGAAGAAGGATTATATGAAAAGACTGAACCAAGCTGGAATAATGAATTAGAAAAGTCTTATAAAGACTCAGAAGGATATTGGTATGGAACTATAAAAACACCAGTAATGATGTTTTATAACACAAAATTATTATCAGCCGATAAAGCACCAAAAGATTGGAGCGATTTAACAAAAGAAGAATATAAAGATTTAATAGTTACTAGAGACTCATTATCATCATCTATGCGTTCTACTGTTAGTAACTTAATCAATTACTATTCAACTACTAAGAGTGAAGCTGAAGCTTGGAAGTACCTTGAAGGTTTAAATAAAAATATCAAGAACTACTACAATAGTGGAAGTGTTATGTATTCAGCAATTGGTAAAGGTGAGTCTGCGATATCTGTTGCAGTGTTAAGTGATATAATAGATAATAAAGAAAAAAATAATATGCCATTAGAAGTTGTAGATGCAGAGAGTGGTTCTGTAGTAATTACAGACTGTGTAGCAGCTCTAAAAAATGCTCCACATCCAAATGTAGCAGCTAAATTTGTAGATTTTGTTGGAAGTGCTAAGATTCAAGCTATGATTGCAAATGATTTTAACCGTATACCAACATTAGATTCTGCACTTAAAGATTCACCAAAGTGGATGTCGAAAGAATATAAAGCTATGGATGTAGATTGGTCTGTAATTGGAAAAAATCAATCTAACTGGATTGAAAAGTGGGAAACAGATATAATAGATAATAATAAAACTATAAAATAGTCTAGTTAGATAATTTAATATTATATACAAAAATAGTGAGGATTTCCCTCACTATTTTACGTATAAGGGAACTATAGTGTATCATGGTTTTTGTGTAATTCACGCTACCTAATGATGCTAATACTCTGATATTAAATAAAATAGCTTTTGAGTAATTAATGAAGTAGTCAATGATGTGAAGTGATTCATCATGTGTATATTTAAAATTTATAAATATTAGATAATTTGTGGGGTCGATATGAAGAATATAGAATTAAAGGAAATTAATCATTATTATGGAAAAGAAAAAGTATTACATGATATTAATATATCCATCAAAGAAGGCGAATTTTTTACTTTATTAGGCCCTTCTGGATGTGGTAAAACAACCATTTTAAGAATAATTGGTGGATTTATAAAACCTTCTTCTGGGAGTATTTATGTTGGTGATAAGAATATTACCAACCTAGAACCAGAAAATAGAAATATGGGAACTGTTTTTCAAAACTATGCATTGTTTCCAAATATGACTGTAGAAGAAAATGTATCTTATGGATTAAAAATAAAAAAATTATCTAAAAAAATTATAGTAGAAAAATGTGATACTTATTTAGAACTGGCAGGAATGAAAGATTTTAGGAAAAAAAAGATTGATGAATTATCTGGTGGACAGCAACAAAGAGTGGCAGTAGCAAGAGCATTAGCTATTGAGCCTACTATGCTTTTATTAGATGAACCAATGTCTAATCTAGACGTAGCTTTAAGAGTCAAAATGAGGGAAGAAATAAGAGAGATACAGCAAAAAATTGGTATTACTACTTTATTTATTACTCATGATCAACAAGAGGCCTTGGCTATTTCTGATAGAATAGCTGTAATGGATAAGGGTAAAGTTCTTCAAATTGGTATGCCAATGGAAGTCTACAAAAGACCATTGAATGATTTTGTGGCAAATTTTGTAGGCACTTCAAACTGTATTGAAAAAGAGGATTATGTTAATTTTAATATTGAAAAAGAGACAAAGCCTTATATTTATAAAAGACCTGAAGAAATGGTATTGTTGCAAAATACTAACCAAAGTGGGTTTGTAAAAGTAAAAGTAGAATCTAAGCATTTCTTAGGTCCAATTTTAGAATATACAGTATCAAATAATGAGAAAAAATATCAAGTGACTGAACTTAATAGGCTGAATAATAGTAATAAATTAAATGTAGGGGATAAGGCATATTTAGGTGTGCTACAGGGTGAATAATATGATTAAAAAAAGAAACCATAGTAAATTCACATCTAAAAATATTATTTCTATTATTTTATACAGTATATTATTTTGGATTCTGATTGGATATATTATCGTTCCAATAGCTAACACCTTTGCACAAGCATTTCAAGGTGAAGGTGGATATTCTTTTGAAGTATTCAAAGAATATTTTTCAAATACTAATAATTTAAGGGTAGTAAGCAATACTATAATTTTGGGATTGGGTTCTGTACTTGTATGTGGAATTATGGGTATATCACTTGCCTTGTATATGACATTTGTTTGTGATAAACACAAAAAAATCATACATATTCTTTTACTAAGTCCGATGATGATTCCTGGAGTAATTATGGTAATTGCATGTATTCAGCTTTATGGAGAAAGTGGGATAGTTACAAAATCTATAGAAATTTTACTCTCATTTATCAACAAACCCTATGATTTTAGTGGATTAAAGGGAATTTTATTTGTGGTTGCCTATACTCAGTATGTGTATTTTTATTTAAATGTATATGTTGCCTTAAAATATGTGGATTACTCAACAGTTGAAGCTGCAAAGGGAATGGGAGCATCAAAGCTAAGAGTATTTTTTGATGTAATATGGCCTGTTATTACACCAGCTGTTATAACTTCTACTATTATAACTTTTGCATCAGGGATTAGTTCTTTCTCAGCACCAAATCTTATAGGTGGTGGTTTTAAAGTTTTGAGTACTCAGATTGTTAGGTCTAAGGCTAATAACCATATGGATATAGCCTCAGTTCAAGTGATTACTTTGTTACTAATGGGGATTGCATTTATGCTTTTGTTACAGTATTATGGCAAAAAATATGGAGTAGTATCATCCCTAAAATCTCAAAGTTATAAAGTTGATAATAGAAAAAAAGACTTATTTACATTTGTATGTAAGATTATTATTGAAATACAAATTATTATTATTATACTCCCTATAATTACTATTGTATACTTATCATTTGTAAGTACACATTCAATTATGACGACCATATTTCCTAGAGATTTTACACTGGAAAACTACCAGATGATTTTCCAAAAATCACGTGTATTACAGCCTATTTTAAACAGTTTGAAAATGTCTTTAATGGCAGTGGCATTAGGATTGATAATTACAGTACCAGTATCATATTTAGTAATTAAAAAAGATAATACATATAATCGACTAGCAAAATTTATTATAATGTTACCTTGGAGTATGCCTGCAAGTGCTATTGCAGTTAACCTAATTAATACATTTAATCAAAAAAGTATATTTGCTTTTAATGAGTCCTTAATAGGTGGTTTTTATATTTTGCCTATAGCATATACAATTTATGCCTTGCCATTACTATTTTCATCCAATGAGGTTGCTATGAAGTCAATAAATTTAGGATTAGAAGAATCATCAAGGAGTTTAGGTGCTGGAAGAATACAAACCTTTTATAATATAATAATCCCAAATATGATGCCAGGAATAATTTCAGGGGCTATATTAGTATTTATTCGTACAATTGGAGAATATACAATGTCAGCCTTGCTTTATGGCGTTTACAATAGACCTATTTCAATATCCATTGTAACTAATATGCAAGAATTTAAGATAGGAGTATCTATGGCTTATGGTGTATTAGTAATTGGGATATGTTATATAGCATTAGGAATAATTTTTAAATTAGATAGAAAAAGATTTACATAAAATAATAGAGACTAACTTATAAATTAGTGATTAGAAAACCAAGTTTCTTTATTTCTTAGAAATGAACTCAAGAAGTATGATTTTGGTGTGTTATGTCAAGCTTATGACATCTAAAAATTAGATAATTGTGAGTATGATTTCTATAAATCATCTCTACCATTGAAATGTACAAAAAGATATTGGCTATCTGGCTAATATCTTTTTGATTTTTTGATATCAATATAACATTAACTATAGTGCTAGTGTTTTAAAATTTATAGCTATAGGTATGTAAAATATAACATCTATGTAAGATATGCTATTATTGAATGTTAATTTTCAAGTAAATGAAAGTAGGGTATTTGATATGTTTGTATCTTTTGATAAATTGATGATATAGCTAGAGGATAGAATTTAAATGAAGATTTACAAAGTAATCACAATTATTAGAGTCAGCTTTTGAGCTTATTGAGTATTGATAATAAATAAGTTTAAGAAATATAATTAACTGTGATACAGACTTCTAAAAGCTCCTTATTGAAAAGGAACTAAGAATATATAATAAAAGTTCCTTTTCAATAAGGAAAACGATTGTTATTTTCTGACTTTTATTACCCTGATATTATTTAAATATAAACAACAACAAAATCAATAACAAATAAATCAAAATTAAAAATATCAGGAGGTACAATATGTTAATAAATATGAAGGAAATGTTACAAGTGGCACAAGAAAATCAATTTGCAGTACCAGCATTTAATATAGGGAGTGGGCAAATACTTAAAGCGGTAGTACAGAGTGCTAATGAAAAAAATGCACCAGTAATCCTTGCAATTCACCCAAATGAGTTAAGTTTTCTAGAAGATAGTTTTGTAGCTAGTTGTATAGAAGAAGCACATAAGAGTAAGGTACCTATGGTAATACACTTAGACCATGGAGCAAATAAAAGTCAAATATTAAGAGCTATAAGATGTGGATTTACATCAGTAATGATTGATGGGTCACATTTACCATACGAAGAAAATGTAGCTATATCTAGAGAAATAGTGGAAATAGCAAAAGGATTAAATGTATCTGTAGAAGGAGAACTTGGGACAATAGGGACAACTGGAACATCAGGAGAAGGTGGTTCTGATGAAATAATATATACAAATCCACAATTAGCTAGGGATTTTGTTGAAAAAACAGGAGTAGATACGCTAGCTATTGCAATTGGTACAGCACATGGTATATATCCAAAAGGGTTTAAACCAGAACTTAGATTAGACTTATTGAAAGAAATAAAAGAAGTAGTAGATATACCTTTAGTCCTTCATGGAGGCTCATCAAATCCAGATGAAGAAATAGCACAAGCAGTTAAACTAGGAGTTTGTAAAGTAAATATTTCAAGTGATGTTAAATCAGCATATTATAAGAAGTGCAGAGAAGTATTACAACAAAATCCAAGTCTGTATGAACCAGATGCTATATATCCACAATGTATAGAAGCTGCAAGGGAGGTTATAGAGTTTAAAATGAATTTATTTAATGACATAGATAAATTAAAATGTTTTTCACAAAAAGAAGAATTAGTAATTGGATAATAAATTACGAGGAGATGAGAGTCTATGATAGAGCAAATATTACGTAGTGATTGTATTGTATTAGATAAACAATTTAAAACTAAGAAAGATGTAATTGATTATATGGCAAATCATTTGTATCATGGAAATTATATAAATGATAAAGAAAAATTTATAATTGATATTAATAAACGAGAAAAAGAATCACCAACCAACATGGGAAATTTAATAGCTATCCCCCATGCCAAGTCAAGTGCAGTAAATCAACCTGTAATGATGTATTTAAGAACAGATAGGGAGATTATGGATAATGATGGTCAAAAACTTAGGTCATTTTTTATGATAGCAATTCCAGAATCAGGTTTAGACATTCATCTTAAGATTATATCTAAATTAGCTACATATTTAATGGATGAAAATCTTATTAAGAATCTACTAAATGCAGAAACTCCATATGAAATATTAAATATATTTAATTGTAAGGCAGTAGAATCAGGAGATTTAAGTAATAATCAAAGTAAAGGTCTTATAGTTGGAATAACAGGGTGTCCAACAGGGATAGCCCATACTTTTATGGCAAAAAAAGCGTTAGAGGAAGCAGGGCAAGAGCTCGGATATGAAGTAAAAATAGAAACACATGGAGCTATAGGTATAGAAAATAAGTTAACTAAAGAGGATATAAAAAGAGCAGAGTATGTGATAATAGCTTGTGATAGAGAAATTCAAACAAGTAGATTTATAGGAAAGAAAGTATTACAAAAGAAAGTAGCAGATGCTAAGAATGTTTCATTAGCAAAAAATTTAATTATAAATGCTGAAAATGGCATGGCTAAAGAAATTAAGCCAGGTGGAAAAACTTTAGAAGATTCAAAAGAAATACTTCAAGGAGCAGAGAAAAAAGGTATTTATAAACACTTAATGAATGGTGTATCTGAAATGATTCCATTTGTAGTAATAGGTGGGATTGGTATAGCTATAGCATTTATGTTTGGTATATTTGCATCAGACCCAACTCATGAAACATACAATCCTATAGCTGGATTCTTTGGACAACTTGGAGGCGACTCAGCATTTAAGTTATTCATACCAATACTTGCTGGTTTTATAGCTAAATCAATTGCTGGAAGGCAAGGTTTTGCTCCTGCTATGATATCTGGTTTTATGGCAGTTATTGGAGGTTCAGGATTTCTAGGTGGTATGGTAGCCGGATTTGCAACAGGATATATAGCTTTAGGAGTAATGAAGATAACAGAAAACTTACCAGATGTATTAAAGGGAGTAAATGCTGTACTGATATGTCCACTATTGATTGCATTCACGAGTGGGGCTATAATGTTCTTCATAGTTAATACGCCAGCATCATGGTTAAATGAAGCTTTACAGTCTTGGTTACAAGGTATGTCTGGAACTAATAAAATATTATTAGGTGCAATATTAGCAGGAATGATGGCTTCAGATATGGGAGGCCCTATTAATAAAACAGCTTCAGCATTTGGATTGGCTATGTTCTCTAGTAATGTATTTGAACCATCAGCAGCATTAATGGTAGGTGGAATGGTACCTCCATTAGCAATAGCATTAGCTATGTTAATATTCAAAAATAAGTTTACTAAAGAAGAAAGAAAGTCAGCACTGCCAACTGCTATAATGGGTGCATCTTTTATAACAGAAGGAGCAATACCATTTGCAGCTGCAGACCCATTAAGAATGATTCCAGCAAATATAATTGGTTCTTGTATAGGTGGAGCAATATGTATGAGTTTAGATATAACTTTGATGGCACCACATGGAGGAATATTTGTAATACCATTTGCATGTAGTTCGCCAATTGCGTATATAGCTTGCATATTAGTTGGTACAGTAATAACAACATTAATTATAGGGATAACAAAACCTACTATAAAGAGTGAAAGTAGTGAATTTGAAATACTTAGTGCTTAAATTATAAATAAGATTGAAAATAAGGATATTGAAGAAGTAGTTGGCTACATCTCAATATCCTTATTTTTTATTTTGAAATTATATTATATGAATTTTGCAAAGTGTATCATAAATTCTTTTATGATACAGAAGTATCTTAGTATTCTTACATAGCTATGAAATATGCTAAAATAGTACTTAATAGAAATATCAAAAAATAGGTAGGGGGCATAAGTATGCTTGTATCAAGACAAATTGAATTTCTTAAATTGATATTAAATGAAAATGAATATAGACCTATAAAATACTTTAAAGATAAATTAAATGTATCAGATAAAACATTACAGAAAGATTTGAAGGTTATTGAGGTATATTTAGAAACTTTTAATATAAAAATTGATATAAAAAGAGGTTGTGGAATATTAATAGAAGCTTCAGCAAAGAACAATATAGACCTAATTAATAGTTTAAATATACAACCAAAAGGAAATAAATCTTTATCAGTAGAGCAAAGAAGAATGGAAATTTTAAAATATCTATTATTAAATTCAAGTAATATAACTTCAATAAATCAGTTATCGGATAAATATTATGTAAGTAAAACCTCTATAGTAAATGATTTTAAATATATAGAGGAATGGATAAAGGAATATAATTTAAAACTTAATAAAACCCTAGAGGGAACTAAAATTATAGGTAAAGAAGTGGATATAAGGAAATCGATTGCTAAGATGGTGGACGACTTATTAGATGAAAATTATGAACAGCATGATATATCTGAGTTAACAAGATTAGATTCTGCCACATTTAGTGCATTGATAAATTTATTTGATATTGATTCCATTATATTTGTAGAAACTATAATTACAGAATTGGAAGATAATTTAGGATATGTTATAAGTCAGCCCTACTATATAAATTTAATTACACATATACTTATATGTTTAAAGAGAGTTGAAGAAGGTAATCAAATAGAGTTTCAGGAGGAAAAGGAAGTTTCTATATGTAATTTAGATGAGTTAGTATATGAAAAGGTAACTACACTTATAGGAAAAATAGAAAATAGATATAGAGTAAAAATAACTAAAGATGAAATTAAATATATTTATATATATTTAGTATCATCTGGATTTAGTAGCGAAAGTAATAAGAGTAGCAATGATGAATCAGAGATATTAAGTGATAGTGAAAAAGTATCATCTATAATGATAGAGAATATGTCACAGTTTTTAAATATAAATCTTAGAGATGATGAATTATTACAAAAAAGTCTAGCATCTCATGTAAGACACATGTTAAACAGATTAAGATATGATATCCAAATAAAAAACCCATTATTAGAAGAGATACAAGAGCGATTTTCAGATGTATTGGGGTTGTGTATGATGACTTTAAATATTATGACAGAGTATTATAATTTAAAAAATATTAGTATAGATGAAGTTTCATATCTAGCTACATATTTTCAAGCAGCTATAGAAAGAAATATGAGTGATAAAAGAGTAATAGTAGTTTGTAATACAGGGTATGG
Source organism: Clostridioides sp. ZZV14-6387 (assembly GCF_020657835.1). NCBI lineage: Bacteria > Bacillati > Bacillota > Clostridia > Peptostreptococcales > Peptostreptococcaceae > Clostridioides > Clostridioides sp. ZZV14-6387. The sequence continues at coordinate 175,408 of NZ_JAGWCW010000001.1, read as the reverse complement.
AACATCTCAGCTTCTTGCGGCTAGATTAAAAAGAGAATTTCCTGAGTGGACTATAGTTGATATAATCCCTATGCATCAATTGAATAAGCGAAATTTAGATGATGTAGATTTTGTAATATCTACTGTAAATTTAGACTTGAAAGACAAATTACATATAGTTGTATCAGTACTATTAATGGAAAGTGACATTAATAATATAAAAAATGCTCTACTTAATAAACCTCAAAATAACAAAGACTTAGATACAAACTTATTAGGAGTATATTTAAAAGATAATATATATTTTAATTCTGATATAAGTCAGATGAAAAGTCTAATAGGTATGAATTTAAGTAGTAAATATGAATCTATCTCATTAGGAAAAGATTTAAATATATATATATGCAATCAAAGCAAAGTAAATAGAGGAATAATGAATGTCAATAATGTTAATAGAACGATTAATCTTTATTTAGAAACTAGTAATCGTAGCTTTTTAAAGCATATTCTGATTGAAGTATCAAATCTATATAGGCAAAAGAACTATATAAATTATATAATAGATTGTGAGAGAAAAGAGGATATCAAAATATTATTTAATAACAATGTACTGGAGAAAATAAATGGAAATTAGAGATATATTAAGCGAAGAAAGTATTATCTTAGACTTAAAATCAACTACAAAAGAAGGCATAATACAAGAATTAGTAGATAAATTATACGATGAAGGAAGTATAACTTCAAAAAGTAAGTTCATAAAGGCACTAAAGCATAGAGAAAAAATAGGCTCTACAAGTATAGGTTATCAGATGGCGATGCCACATGGAAAAACAAAGTATGTAAAGAAAGCATCTGTGGTAATAGGTAAATCTAGAGAAGGTGTAGATTGGCCAAGTATAGATGGGTTGCCTGTAAAAATAATAATTATGTTTTCTATGCCACAATCTGAAGGAAATGAAGATATAATATTAATATCTAAAATATCTTATATTTTAGGTGGTAAAGATATAAGTAAAAAGCTTTTAAATGCACATACTAAAAAAGAAATATTAGATGTGCTTTATGAAGCGTAGATATTGTATAAACTAGAGATTTGAATTTACCTTGGGGTATTGAATTAATCTAAAAAAATCTAGTGAAATCTACATGGATTATAATCTTTATAAAAGATATATTTATTTAAAATGTGCATCTGATTGGGGATGTGCTTTTTTGTTATTTGTTATAACTACAAATAAAAGAAAGTTATTATATGAAAACCATAATACTTTAAAATCTATAAAAAGATTGTGTAATATAGATGGTAAAAATTTAATGGTAATCAAATTCTTTACCAATGAATATAAAAAATATCTACGTGTTATAATAGTTTAAACTAATGAACGAAAGGTAGATAAAAGCATATGAGATATAAGCATATAATTGAAGTTAATAAAGAACTCTGTATTGGATGTGGACTTTGTAAAAATGATTGTCCAGTAAATAATATAGATATAAAAAATAAAAAATCAGTAATAAAAAATCAAGATTGTCTAATGTGTGGACATTGTTCAGCAATCTGTCCAAAAGAAGCTATTACACTAACAGGATTTAATGACCCACCAATAGAACTTACAAAGAAGCCAAATCTGGACCCAGATGAATTGCTAATGGCAATAAAATCAAGAAGAAGTATTCGTAAGTTTAAAGATAAAGATGTTTCTTCAGAGATTGTAAAGCAAATTATAGAAGCAGGTAGATATACACCTAGTGCTAAAAATTCACAAGATGTTTCATATATTGTTTTGGATAATAAAAAATCAATATATGAGAAGGAAGCAGTAAAGTTTTTTAGAAAAATAAAACCTATTGCAAATATTACTGTTAAACATTCAAAGGAAGTCTCGATTGATGATAACTTTTTTTTCAAGAATGCTCCTATTGCAATAATGATAGTTACAAAAGATAAGATTAGTGGTTCACTTGCAGCATCAAATATGGCACTAATGGCAGAATCTTATGGATTAGGAGTTTTATTTAGTGGATATTTTTCAGATGTAGCAAATAATTCACCAAAGTTAAAAAAACTTTTAGGTCTAAAACATAGGGCTCATGTACTTACAACACTAGTGATTGGATATCCAGATGTTAAATATAGACGTACTGCACAAAAAGAACCAGCAAATGTTAGATACTTATAAGAGGTGGAGGATTTTATGGAAAAAGAATGTCAGCAAAGAATGCAAGAAATAACATCTAGATTTAAAGAATGTCGCAAAGCTATCTCTGCTATGGGTGATGAAACTAGACAGTTAATTTTAATTACGCTTTTAGAGAGTGATTTTAATGGAATACGGGTGGGCGAGATTACAGAAAAAACACATCTTTCTCGTCCTGCTGTATCTCATCATCTTAAAATATTGAAAGAAGCAGAAATTGTTAATGTACGTAGAGAAGGAACAAAAAACTATTATTATCTTGATTCAAAAAAATCACAATGGAAATCACTAACAGAACTAATAAATCTTATATTTATTGGGATACAACATATTGGTGAAAATGATATAAGAAAAGGTGAGTAAAATAATTTAACAAAAAGGGAGTATCTCAAAATCAACTTTTTAGTTCATGAGGTTCTCTTTTTTGTATGAAATCAAATATATTTCTATGATTTTAACAATGAAAAAGGGGCTTATCTCAATTTTGAGACTGCCCCTTTTATAATGGTTTAAATAGCAAAAATATATTATTCTAAATAGTATCTTTCTTTATTCTGAGTATTATTTTTATACTCAATAGCTTCAGTAGGGCAACCGCAAATACATGCCATACAATGAGTACAGTTATTTCCCCAATCTGGTTTTTGATTTTTTAAGTTAATATTATTTAAAGGACATAGTTCTACACATTTTCCACAACCAATACATTTATCAGTATAGTGAAATCCTTTAGCATTAATAATCATTTTATAAAAAACTATATTTGTTATCCCACTTTTAATTGTACCTCCTAAACCACTAGGGGTAATGATTTCAAATTCATTTTCATTATTTATATCAGAAATAATTTTATATATTTGTTTATCTGCTTCTTTAATAATTTGTTTTGATGTTTCTTTATCTGGTGTAGGAAATAAAGCTATATAGTTTTCTGGCATTTTAATTTCTGCCATACCTTTTAGTTGCCAATCTTTATATTCACACAATTTTTTAATATAGTTTATGGATTTTGCTGTATCACCACCACAAGTCATTATAAAGTAAACTTTTTTGTTTCCCAAAAACTTTGTTTTTTTTATAAAATCTGTAACAACTACTGGTAATCTCCATGCATAAGTAGGGCATACGAATATGAATGGCTTGTTTGTTGATATTAAGTCATCTGTTTTTTCTTCTTTTATAAGTTGATTTAATGATATTAACTCATCGCTTAATTCTTGTGCAATTTTGCGAGCTATATATCGGCTATTGCCAGTACCACTAAAATATAAAATCATAATTATATCTCCCTAACTATTTTTTATTTTAATTCTTAATACTTTTGTTCTGATAAAGTATTTTATGGATATATTGTATTATAATAAACATAAAATTTACTAGTTAAAGAAATTATAGCACATTAATCGTTCTTATACTTATTGGTAAAGAATTTGATTACCATTAAATAATAGTCATAGAAGATGAAATATATAAAGAAAACGTTGACAAAATATGTCTAATGTTTTATCATAATAATTGGAATTAGGTAGTAATTGTTTAAGTACAAGCTAAGCTTATTCATTAATAATAGCAGTATCCTAGGAAGGAGTATGCCCATTATTATGGATAAGCTTTTTTTATGCTTAAAAGGAGGATAATCATGATAATTAATAAGATATTAAACAATAATGTTGTAATCACATTAGATGAAAATGATGAAGAAATTATCGTCATGGGTAAAGGCATTGGTTATCAAAAACCAAAAGGTAGTCTAATAGATAAAACTAAAGTAAACAAAGTATTTAGAATATCGAACAAAGAAATATCAAATAAGCTACAAGAATTACTTAATAACATTCCTATAGAACACATGAAATTATCAAGTGAAATTATAGAGTATGCACAGACAAAGTTAAACAAGAAGTTAAATGAAAGTATTTATATATCACTAAGTGACCATACATATTCTGCAATTCAAAGAATGAAAGAAGGAATAAACGTAAAAAATGCAATACTTTGGGAAATTAAAAGGTTTTACAAAGAAGAGTTTGAAATTGGAATGAAAGCACTAGACATTATCGAAAGCAAAACAGGTGTAAAATTACCTGAAGATGAAGCTGGCTTTATAGCTTTTCATATAGTAAATGCCCAGTTAAGTGAAGGTCATACTTTAGCATCTGATATTACAAAGTTAATACAAGAAGTACTTAGCATAGTTAGATATCATTTTAGGATAGAATTTCATGAAGAATCAGTATTTTATTATAGATTTATAATGCATCTTAAATTCTTTGTGCAGAGATTACTTTTAAATAGTGCACATGAAGGTGAGACAGATAAAGAGTTATTAAGTATTATTAAGTCTAAGTACAATAAAGAGTTTGAATGTGTAATCAAGATTAAGAATTTTATTAAAAAACAATATAACTACATATTAACAGATGATGAACTTATATATTTAACTATACATTTAGCTAAAGTAGTTAAAGATTCAAAAATATAAGTTGAATAATCTTGTAGTAGTTTATATAGGAATAACGATTGAAAGGAAGTGATACTAAAAAGATATACCTATGGTTGGATGGTAACATTGAGTTGGCCAAACCTTCAAATTTCAAAAATTTAATTTAAACGAAATATGGAGGAAAAAATGGGAAAATACAAACAATTAGCACAAGACATAGTAAAAAATGTTGGAGGAAAAGAAAATATTAGTGGATTAGTACACTGTATTACGAGATTACGTTTTACATTAAAAGATGAAAGTATAGCAAATGACGATGTGTTGAAAAATATGGAAGGTATTGTTACTGTAATGAAAAGTGGAGGGCAATATCAAGTAGTTATAGGAAATCATGTTGAAGCTGTATATAAAGATGTAGTTGAAATAATTGACTTAGATGACTCAAGTGAAAATTTGGAAACAAAGAAGTCAGGTAGTATGTTGGATAAATGTATAGATATAATATCAGGAATTTTCCAGCCAGTACTAGGAATAATGGCAGCCTGTGGTATGTTAAAAGGTTTTAATGCTTTATTTGTAGCAATGGGACTATATAGTGATGTATCTGGTGTATATCTGGTAATAAATGCAACAGGAGATGCATTATTTACATTTCTTCCTTTATTTTTAGGATATACTTCAGCCAAAAAATTTGGTTTAAAACCAATGTTGGGATTAGCACTAGGAGCTGCAATGTGTTATCCTGCTATACAAGGTAGCAGTATATCAGCAGGTACAGATGCGATGTATACTTTATTTAAAGGGACTATGTTTGCATCACCAGTATATATTGATTTCCTTGGATTACCAATAATATCAATGGATTACACTGGAACAGTTGTACCAATTATATTTATAGTGTATTTTGCATCTAAGTGTGAAAAATTATTTAATAAGTTTATTCCAGACTTAGTTAAGTTCTTCTTTGTACCAATGCTCACATTATTAGTTACATTACCTGTTGCACTTATAGTTATAGGTCCTATAGCAACATTTGGTTCTACACTTATTTCACAAGTTGTACTTTCAGTAAGAGATTTTAGTCCATTATTAGCAGGTGCTATAGTAGGATTTACTTGGCAAATTCTTGTTATTTTTGGTATGCACTGGGGATTTATTCCTGTATATATAAATAATGTTATGACTTTAGGATACGATAATGTTATGATGCCGTTCTTTGCTTGTACATTTGCAAGTTCGGCAGTTGTATTAGCTATATTTTTTAAGACTAAAAATAAGAAATTAAGAGAGATGGCAATACCAAACTTTATATCTGGTATATTTGGAGTTACAGAGCCAGCAATTTATGGGATACTACTACCTTTAAAGAAACCATTTATAATAAGTTGTATTGCTAGTGGTATTGGAGGAGCTTTCTATGGATTCTTTAATCTTAGAAAGTTTATAACTGGAGGGATGGGAATATTCGAACTTCCAGCAATGATTGAACCAGATGGAGGAATGGGCAACTTAATAGTAGCTCTTTCTGGTATAGCTATATCAATGGTTGTAGCTTTTGTATTAACTATGGTTTTATATAAAGATGAGAAAACAGAAGAATCTAAAAAGGTAAACAATAAAGTAGAAGAAGAAACAAAAGGAGTTAAGTCTGTTAAATTAGAAAAAGAGATAATAGCAAGCCCTATAAAAGGAGAAGTATTAAATTTAAGTGATATAGAGGATGCAGCATTTGCATCTGGTGTACTGGGTCAAGGTGTAGCAATAATACCTAGTGATGGAAAAGTAGTTGCACCAGTAGATGGAGTGGTTACGACCTTATTCCCAAGCTTGCATGCTATAGGAATCATTTCAGATGCAGGTGTTGAGGTACTTATTCATATTGGATTAAATACTATTCAATTAGAAGGAAGAGGTTTTAAGGCATATATAAAACAAGGTGACAGGATTACAAAAGGTCAAACAATACTAAAATTTGATATTGATGTAATAAAAGAGTCAGGATATAGTGTTGTAACTCCAATTGTTATTACAAATTCATCGCAGTTTTTAGATGTGGTAGAAACAGAAAGTAAAAATACTGAATTAAAAGATAATCTAATTACAGTTATATTTTAGTAAAAGATTAAGGCATTAATAAAATACTAAGGTATTAATAAAAGACTAAAGTATTAGCATAAGTTAATGCTTTAGTGTAATTTTAGGAGGCTTAACTATGAGTTTTAAAAAAGATTTTCTCTGGGGAGGAGCTACTGCTGCTAATCAATGTGAAGGTGGATATAATGAAGATGGAAGAGGTCTAGCAAATGTAGATGTATGTCCAACAGGAAAAGATAGAACAGCAGTTATTACAGGAAAATTAAAAATGTTTGATTTTGATGATGAACATTATTATCCAGCTCAAACTGGTATTGATATGTACCATAATTATAAAGAAGATATAAAGTTATTTGGTGAAATGGGATTTAAAGTATACAGAATGAGTATTGCATGGAGTAGAATATTCCCAAAAGGTGATGAAGAAACGCCAAATGAAAAGGGTCTTCAATTTTATGAAAATATATTTAATGAATGTAAAAAGTATAATATAGAACCATTAGTTACTATTACACATTTTGATTGTCCTATGCATTTAATTGAAAAGTATGGTGCATGGCGTAATCGAAAGATGATAGGTTTTTATGAGAAACTATGCAATGTAATCTTTAGAAGGTATAAAGGATTAGTGAAGTATTGGTTGACTTTTAATGAAATAAATATGATTTTGCATGCTCCATTTATGGGTGCTGGTATTTGTTTTGAAGAAGGAGAAGATGTTGAAAGGATAAAATATCAAGCTGCCCATCATGAACTTGTGGCTAGTGCGGTCGCAACTAAAATAGCACATGAAGTTGATGAAAATAACTCAGTTGGATGTATGTTTGCAGCTGGAAGTGTATATCCTTATAGTTGTAATCCTAATGATGTATGGGAAGCTACGAAGCTAGATAGAGAAAACTATTTTTTTATAGATGTACAATCTAGAGGAAAATATCCTAATTATGCCTTAAAGTATATGGAACAAAAAGGTATTACACCAGAAATGGAACCTGGTGATATTGAATTATTAAATAAACACACTGTAGATTTTATTGCATTCTCATATTATAATAGCCGTTGTGTTAGAACTGATAAAAGTGTAGATGATGTAGCTGAAGGAAATATATTTACATCTGCTAAAAATCCATATCTTTCATATAGTCAATGGGGATGGCCAATTGACCCACTAGGTCTAAGAATTACGTTAAATCATGTATATGATAGATATGAAAAGCCATTATTTATTGTAGAAAATGGATTAGGAGCTAAAGATATAGCTGATGAAAATGGTTACGTAGAAGATGATTATAGAATCGATTATTTAAGAGAACATATAAAAGCTATGTATGATGCAGTTTCTATAGATGGAGTAGATTTACTAGGATATACTATGTGGGGTCCTATTGATTTAGTAAGTGCTAGTACGGGTGAAATGGAAAAGCGTTATGGATTTATATATGTAGATAGAGATAATAGTGGTAATGGAAGTTTGAAAAGAAGTAAAAAGAAAAGTTTTGAATGGTATAAGAAAGTAATTGCTTCAAATGGTGAAGATTTAGATTAAATAAAAAAATATGAAACTAATAATGGGCATAATTTTTTAGTTTTGTATCGACTATTTAAACTCGCAAAAATGAACTGGATAAATAACTTATAATTATTATGTTAGATTGATTGAGATGAAAATTCATTTTAATAGACATAAAAAGTCATGAAAATAGAGTTAAATTAAAATGTACCCTATAGAGTAGATATATAATGTCTATTTTGTAGGGTATTTTTAAAGATTCAAAAGATGAAATAGATTAGTATGTTTATGACTATAATAATTAAAAGAATTAATGAGTACAAAAAAGATGGTTCCTACTCAATATAGGAATCATCTAATTAATGTTGTATAGATTTAAAAAAATTGTTTTTGATATTTATTTCTTACTTTGTTGTAGGCAAATATCTATACAATTACTTAGCCATTTAATTTGACCTTCTTCTCTTATAATCGCCCCATCTAATACAAGATAATCACCAAAAAAATTAGGAATTTCAGCATGAGCATCTTTTCAAAATTTATAATATAAATATGAATTGAGGTACTTCGTAAAACTAATATAAATGAGTGATAAATAATTAAGATGATAGTGAATAAAGAGCTAATTATTGATTGTTTAAAATCCAAGCAAGAAAGTATCATAAGTAATATTAGAAGTCTAGTTGAAATACCATTAATTAGAGACCAAAGTACAGTAGATATAAATCAGCTGTTTGGGATAGAAATAAAAAAAGCATTTGATAAGTTTATGCAAATAGTAAAATATAAAAATTTTGTTGTAAAAGATTTTGATAGATATGTAATCCACATAGAATATGAAGAAGGTGAAAAGGTGTTAATGATAATAAAGAGCCTTTAGTAGGAATTTTATATGCATTACTTATATTAAAGAAAACTTAATATAAAACCAAAGATAAAGATTAGATTAATAGATATAGAGACATACAAATTATATTAGTTTGTATAGTTTTATTTATTTAATAGGTATGGTATGTCTAATAATTAAGTAGCTATACAAGTGAAAATAAGGATTCTTCTATATTTTTATGATATAATTTAAACATATTTATAACAATTAAGGGGAAAAAGATGCAGGAATCAAAACAACTAATTATAAATTCAAAATATAGTAATTTATTAAATGAACTAAAGAAAAGCTTAAAAGAATGTAAAGCATTTTATTTTAGTGTAGCATTTATAAATTATAGTGGAGTACAGTTGTTGCTAGATACATTTAAAGAGTTAGAAGAAAAAAATGTAAAAGGCAAGATAATAACTACTACATATCTAAATTTTACAGAGCCAAAAGCATTAGAAAAAATAAAAGAATTTAATAATGTAGATATGAAAATATTCATAGCAGATAGAGAAAAAGGTTTTCATACAAAGGTGTACATTTTTGAAAATGCAGACCATTATAAAATTATAATAGGTTCTTCAAATATTACTCAAAGTGCATTAAAAAGCAATATAGAATGGAATGTAAAGATAGTTTCAAAAGAAGATGAACCATTTATAAAAGATGCATTGAAGGAGTATGATAACCTTTGGAAGATGAGTTCAAATCTTAATGATGAAGTGTTACAAAGATATATGTTATTTCTAAATGAAATTAAAAGAACAGAATTAAAAAGAAAAATGGTGTTTGATAATTTTGTACCTATTAGACCTAATAAGATGCAGATAAAAGCTATGGAAAATCTAGAAAGGCTAAGGGTTCATGGAGAAAACAAAGCTTTAGTTATCGCAGCTACTGGGACAGGGAAAACATATATGTCCGCATTTGATGTAATGGAATTTAAACCAAAGAGATTATTATTTATAGTTCATAGGGAAGAAATTTTAAAGAAGTCAAAAGAAACATTTGATAGATTATTAAGAGAAAGAAATTTAAAAACAGGTTTATTTACAGGCAATAAAAAAAACTATGAGGCAAATTATCTATTTGCAACAATACAAACTATGAATAAGCATTATACTGAATTTGAAGAGGATTATTTTAATTATATTATAGTTGATGAAGCTCATCATAGTGCGAGTAAATCATATCTAAATGTTTTGAATTACTTTAAACCTCAGTTTACATTAGGTATGACTGCCACTCCAGAGAGATGTGATAGTTTAAGTGTATTTGAGCTTTTTGATAATAATGTTGCCTTAGAAGTTAGATTGCATGAAGCACTTGAAGAAGATTTAGTAATACCATTTCATTACTTTGGTATAACAGATATTGAAGGTGTAGATTTAGAGGGTATTAATTTAGATGATACATCAGAGTTGGCTAAACGTTTAATGATACATAAAAGAGTGGATTTTATTATTGAAAAAATGAAATTTTATGGACATGATGGACAGTTTAGAAAATTATTAGGATTCTGTGTAAATATAGAACATGCAAGATATATGGCTGAAGAGTTTAAGAAAAGAGGTATAAATAGTGTTGCACTTTGTGGCGAGGATTCTATTGATAAAAGACAAGAATACATTGAACTACTAGAAAGTAATAAGGATAGCTTACAGGCTATATTTACTGTTGATATTTTTAATGAAGGTGTTGACATACCTTCTGTAAATACAATTTTAATGTTACGACCTACTGCATCTCCTATAATATTTATTCAACAATTAGGGAGAGGACTTAGAAAAAGTGGAGATAAAGAATTTCTAACAGTACTTGATTTTATAGGAAATCATAATAAGACATTTTTAATAGCTATAGCTTTAAATGGTGCAAGATATTATGATAAGGATAGTATAAAAGTAGCTGTAAGTACTGATTTTGCTAATATACCAGGATGTACTCATATTCAAATTGATGAGATTTCCAAGGAAAGGATTCTAACACAAATTGATAGAGAAAATTTCAGGTCAGCACAATATTTGAGAGAAGAGTATAATCAGTTCAAAATCTTATGTGGAGGAAAAGTACCATATTTGTTATTAGATTATATAAAATTTGATGGCTCACCAGACCCAGTTAAGTTTATAGATAAAGATGGGACCTATTTAAGTTTTGTAGGTAAAACAGAAAAGGATGATAGTATTAAAACTTTATTAATGGATGAAGATTTTGAAAAAATATTAAGAGAATTAAATACTAGTCTGCCTTTAAAAAGAATAAATGAATTTATTATACTTAAATATTTATTAAATCATGATAGTATTAGCATAGAAATGGCAAGTAATGAAATATTGAAGTATATTAATAAAGTAGACCAGGATAGTATAATTCACGCTTTTGAATGTTTAAATCATCAATATTGTGATTCATCAATGATAAAAAGTAAGATTAAACTAATAGAGTATAAAGGTGATAATTTATATAGAAGTAGTATATTTACACAAATAATTAGTGATAAAAAATATAGAAAATATATAGAGGATGCTATTACTTATGGGATTATTAGATATGAAAAAGAGTTCAAAGAAGATTACTATGGAGTACCATTCTTAAAGTTATATGAACAGTATAAAATGATTGATATAGCATTACTTTCTAATTATAGAAAGATTCATTCTTCATTTAGGGGTAGTGGACTTTTAACTAATGGGAATGAATATTTTCTGTTTATTGATTTGCATAAGGAAGAAGGAATAGATGAAAGAATAAACTATAAGGATAAATTTTTAAATCAAAATTATTTTCAGTGGCAATCTCCAAATTCTACACGACAGCTGACTGATAGAGGTAAGAATTTAATTCATAATAAAGATAGAAAAGTTAACTTACATTTATTTGTGAGAAAATATAAAGAAATAGATAAGAAGGCACAGCCATATATTTATATAGGTAAGGGTGACACTGTAGAATACAATGGGGAGAAACCTATAACAATGAAAATAAAACTTCATCAAGAGGTTCCTGTTAAAATATATAGAGAATTTATAAAAAAAGTAGAGATAATGAAATAGGGATATATTAATATATCTCTATTTCATTATCTCTTTTACAATAGGGATATCTGCAGGAGCCCATACTAAAGAGCTTAAGTTTTCCTTTCTAAGGTAAATTAATTTAGAGTGTTCATTAGGTGTAGGAAACTCTTTTATTAACGAACATTTTATACCAATTAAGTTTACTATAATTTTTTCATATTCATGAGTGTTTTCAGCAAATACAATGTCTGCTTTCACTTTACAACTTAATTCTTCTTGTATTTCTCTTTCTATTGCATCAAATAAAGATTCTCCTTCTTTAACTTTTCCACCTGGAAATTCCCAGTGATTTGGTAGAGACATATCTGGAGCTCTAAGAGCGCATAGAATTTCATTATTCTTATTTTCTATAATTGCAGCAACCACTTTTATTGTTTTTTTCAATGAAATCACCTCATAAAATAAAATACCATAATTAATAAATTTAAACAAATTTAAAATTATAAAGTTAATTATAGGGACGATAGTATATAAGCTTCGTGAGGGATTTACTTATTTGACCTAAATTCAGAATAGTATAATTGGATAGTAATCACATTAATATTTTTTATATTTATTGGTAAAGAATTTGATTACCATTAAATTTGAAAATTATTTAGAATTAAATTTAGTATGGTTTAAATAGTGTAATTGAAAATAGAGGCTGTATATATTTTTATTTATTGAACTTTTATAAATAGAAGATGCCATTTTAGATAAATTAAAGATTGTATCTATTAATTATAAATTTTCTTATAATATATTTATTAAAGGGTAAATGTGTACAAGAGAAATGTATATCAATATATACATAAATGTTAAAATTAGTTGATAGAATTTAAATAATAAATTTAGTACGATAAATATAGGAGATATTAAAATATGCTTAATACAAATTTGAAAAGACTAAGAAAAATTCATCAGTATACGCAAGAGGATTTAGCTGAAAAACTTAATATATCTAGACAATCAGTAGCAAAATGGGAAAGTGGAGAATCCACTCCTGATATAGATAGTTGTATTAAACTTGCAAAATTGTACAATGTCAAACTAGATGATTTAGTCAATCATTCAGAAGAAAAAACGGGTATTATAATACCACCTAAAGGAAAATTTTTCTTTGGAGCTGTTATAGTTGGAGAAGGTGGTCAGATTGTTATTCCAAAAGAAGCAAGAGATATATTTAATATAAATACAGGAGATAAATTATTGATACTTGGAGATGAAGAAAGAGGACTAGGAATTGTTCATCAACGTGATTTGGTAAATTTTATAGGTCATATGGGAGTAACAAATAACGAAGAATAATTTTAGAAAAATTATAAAAGGATGGATAAAATATGAGTAAAATAGTTTTTTTCAGCATTCCTGCATATGGTCATACTAATCCAACCATTGAAGTAGTTCGTGAATTAGTAGATAGAGGGAATGAAGTATTGTATTATTCTTTTAATGAATTTAAAGATAAAATTGAAGATACTGGAGCAAAATTTATTAGTTGTGATAAATATCTCCCAGAATTACGTCCTGAAGATGAGAAAAAAATTGGCAAGGATTTCTCTGGGTTAATTGAGATGATAGCAGACACTACAATATCTTTAGATGAAAAAGTATGTAGAGAACTTAAAGTTTTTAATCCAAATTGTATTGTATCAGACTCATTAAGCTTTTGGGGAAAGTTATTTGCACAAAAACTTAATATTCCATATATATGCTCTACAACAACTTTTGCATTTAATAAACATACAGCAAAAATGATGAAGCAAAGTTTTATGGAAGTTGTTCATATGTTTTTGGGGATGAGACGTATTAATAAAAAAATAAAGCTCTTACAAAGAAAGGGATATTATGTAAAAAACTTTGTTTCTATGATTTCTAATGATAATGATACAAATACTATTGTATATACATCAAAAGAATTTCAGCCAATGTCAGAAACTTTTTCCAGTAAATATTCTTTTGTAGGGCCATCAGTATCAAAGTTGATTGTTAAGCCTAAAGATAAAAAGAGAAAACTTATATATATTTCACTTGGTACGATTAATAATAAAAATGTTAATTTTTATGAAAACTGTATAAAAGCATTTAAAGATTGTGATGTTGATATAATTATGTCTGTTGGTAGAGATACTGACATTAAAAGTTTAGGGAATATACCAAATAACTTTGAAGTTAAAAATAGTGTTGAACAGATTGCTATACTTCAAGAAGCTGATGTGTTTATCACTCATTGTGGTATGAATAGTGTAAATGAAAGTTTATATTATGGGGTACCTATGGTCTTATTTCCACAACATTCAGAGCAGAGAATGGTAGCTAATAGAGTTGCTTATTTAGGTGCAGGACTGATGTTAAAAGAAAATAGGTCAAAAAATATTAAAGATACTGTATTTAAAGTTATGAATGATAATGGATACAAAGAAGAGGCAATTAAACTATCAAAAAGCTTTTATAATGCAGGTGGTTCAAATAAGGCAGCTGATGTAATATTACAGCTTATAAAGTCATATTGCTGAATATATAAATTTAGAAGCTAATATGATACTTATTATGTTAATTGAAATATTGCAATAGATATTCTAAAACAAATACTTGTGAAATTTTTATAATAATGAAATAAAACTACATGGAAAGTAGGAAATATATATACTACTTAATAAAAATACTGACAGTAGGGCCTTTTAACCTACCAGTTAGGGCATGTATATTGATACTAAATACGATGGATGTTATATTTTAATAGAAAAATATAACATCTTTTTTTAGTGAATTATAATAGTTTTAAATAATAAAAGAAGGGGAATTAGCATGAGAAAATATAGAATTATTTTAGTAGTATTAATTATAGGTATTGTAGGTATAGCAGGAAGTGTTGTATATAATAACTATTTCAAACCATGGAAGGAGGCTGAGATATATATCAATAAATATATGGTAAAGCAAGGCATTTTGGAAGATGATATAAAGAGTATTACAAAAGAAAAAGCAAAGAAAGCAAGCTATAATGGAATACTGTATAGAGTAAATTATAAAGATGATTCACAATATGAATATCAATATTTTTATAGTGATGATTATTATGCCCTATATGTAAATAAAGTTATGTTACAAATTTATAATGTAGAAAACAATAAGCTTCTAAAAAGTAATGAAGAATTAAAAAGTGTTAAGTATCCACCAATTTATCTTAAAAAAGAATTGAATAAATAGTTGAGGATACAATGGAATGATTTCTTATGGTAATCAATTATTAATAAACATCTAATAAAAATATCCAAAGATTCACTTAATAGAGAAAGTATAATTTGTTACATATAAAAACATATATCTTCAGACTTTAAAAAATTAGATATAAAAATATACTACATTCTTTGAATGTATGTGCAGATATAAAGTTTATTGATGTGGAAAATAAAATTTAATTCTAAGTATATTATATTGAAAATATTTACAATCTCGACATATTATGCTACAATTATTTACAATAAATAAAATTTAATAAGCATTACCTCATCTAATAAAAAGATTGAGGTAGAGGTTGCATTTACTAAGATTAGTATTGAAGAGGTTGGAAACCAATGAAGCAATATAAAAGGAGTAAGTGCCGAAGTGCTAGTGTCCAAAGCTAGTGCTGGGACTGTATTTAATAGGTACAGTACTGTCATCAAATTCATCCCGAATTTTGATGGAGAGCTATCTTAGATAAGATAAAGGGAAGATGTAGGTATATTGTATTTAGCACATTTAGCTCAACATGTATCCATGTTGAGCTTTTTTACATCTATACAAAATAGGATAGAAAAGGGATGCAATAATAAAATATTTTAATTTAAAAGTGGGGAGAATAAAAATGAGCAGTTTAAAAAAGAAGAGGTTTACTATGCCGCAGACACTTACTATAATATTCTTATTAATAGTAGTAATGGCAGTTCTTACTTGGATAGTACCAAGTGGAAATTTTGAAAGGGTAGATATAGACGGAAGGTCAGTTGTTGTAGCTGGAACTTATGAAAAAGCACCATCAAATCCACAAGGTATTACTGATGTATTTTCAGCTCCTATAAATGGATTTATAGATGCAGCTGAAGTAGTTGGATTTGTTTTAATAGTTGGAGGGGCTTTTGGAATAGTTAATAAAACAGGTGCAATAGAAGCCATTATAGCGCACACTGTAAATAAAATGAAGAAGTTTCAATTTTTAATAATACCTATATCTATGATTTTATTTGGTCTTGGTGGTACAACTTTTGGAATGAGTGAAGAAACATTACCTTTTTATATGATATTTATTCCACTTATGACCAGCATGGGATATGATTCATTAACCGCGGTGGCAACAGTATTTATAGGGGCAACAGCTGGATTTGGAGCGGCGACTACTAATCCTTTCTCTGTAGGAATAGCACAGGCATTGTCACAAATAGCACCAGGTTCTGGAATAGAGTTTAGAGTTGTTATGTTTATAATATATATGGCTATATCTATAGCATTTGTTATGATGTATGCTAATAAAGTAAAAAAAGACCCTAAAAAGTCTTTAGTACATGATATATCACTGAATCAAGAATCAATGGTTAATAGTGATACAAACATAAAAGAATTTACAAAAAGAGAAGCCATTGTAATAGCAATTTTCGTAATAGGTATGGGAATTATGATATTTGGTGTTTTAAAATTAGGATGGTATATAGCTGAAATTGCAATGATATTTACAGCCATAGGTATAATATCTGGAATAGCATCAGGGCTTAAGCAAGATGAAATAGTTAATTCATTTATAAGTGGAGCTGGAGATTTAATGACAGCAGGATTATGTATAGCATTTGCACGTGGAATCGTAATAATAGCAGAAAATGGATTTATAATAGATACAATTTTAAATTCTGCGGCAAATTTATTAAATGGATTACCAAAAACTATATTTATAAACTTAACTTTCTTAATAGAAGGATTAATAGCATTTTTAATACCATCAGCATCAGGGCTTGCATCACTTACAATACCTGTACTTGCACCACTTGGAGACTTAGTAGATGTATCTAGACAAATGATAGTTACAGCTTATCAATTTGGGATAGGTGTAACTAACTTAATAACACCTACATCAGGTGTTTTAATGGGAGCACTAGCAGTAGCTAATATTCCTTGGTCAAAGTGGGTTAGATTCATAGTTCCTCTAATGGTAGTATTAACAATTCTTGTAATGGTATTTTTGACAGTAGGATTATATCTAGGATTCTAATAGGAGGTAAGTTATGATAGAGAGTATAAAGAAAAGAGCTTATGAGATAGAGAATGAACTTGGAAAAGAAATTGAAGAAGTATGCGATTTTATATTCAACAACCCAGAGCTAGGAGATGAAGAATATATATCATCAAAATATTTAGTAGATAAAATGAAGGAATATGGATTTGACACAACTTATCCATACTGTAATATGGATACTGCTTTTAGAGCAGAGCTAGGAGATAGTGATGGTCCTACTATAGCGTTTTTAGCTGAGTATGATGCACTTCCTGGATATGGAGAAGATAAAGAGCCAGGTCATGCTTGTGGTCATAACTGGATTGCAGCATCTACACTAGGAGCTTGTATAGTATTAAGCAAGTTAAAAGAAAGTTTTAAAGGAAAAATTGTATTAATAGGAACACCAGCTGAAGAAACAACAGGAGGAAAATGTGACTTAGTTAAAGCAGGAGCTTTTGATGATATTGATGTAAGCTATCAGATGCATATAGAAGCTTTTAATAATATAAACTGCAAAGCTTTAGCAATAGATTCATTAGAGTTTAGTTTTGAAGGTGTATCAGCACATGCGGCTAGTCATCCTCATATGGGAGTTAATGCATTGGATGCAGTACAACTTACTTTTGCTGGAATAAATGCTCTAAGACAACATGTAAAATCAGATGTTAGAATACATGGTATAGTTTCAAATGGAGGAGAAGCTCCAAATATAGTTCCAGAAAAAGCTGCTTGTAAGTTTTTTGTAAGAGCTGCTGAAAGAAGTTATTTAGATGAAGTTACCAAAAAAGTTATAAACTGTGCAAAAGGTGCAGAGTTAATGACAGGAGCTAAGCTATCTTATAGATATTTTGAAAATTCTTTTGACAATATAATAAATAATAAAGTACTTCAAAATATAACAAAAAATAATTTGATTGAAGCAGGTATAACAGATATACTAGAGGGAAAAGATGGACCAGTGGGTTCTACAGATATAGGTAATGTAAGTCAAGTTTGCCCTACTATGTATACAGAAATAGCTTTAGATATAAATCCAATGGTATATGTTCACGAAAAAGAATTTCTAAATTATGCAAATTCTACAGAAGCTTATGATAAACTTCATAAAGCAGTAAAGGCAATGGTGGGTTGTGCATTAGAAATTTATTTAGAAGATGGACTACTTGATGAGATTAAGAAAAATCACATAAATTAATTTAAATTAAAAATAAAACAAAGAGGTATTACTTGAAAATCGGTAATACCTCTTTTATTAATATTATAAAATCGTATATTAAAATAAGGAGTAGATAAATATGAAAATATTAATCTCTATAGATTCCTTTAAGGGAAGTTTATCCTCAATTGAAGCAGCAAATGCAATCAAAAAAGGGATATTAAAAGTTGAAAAAGATGCAAAAGTAAAGATACTACCACTTGCTGACGGTGGTGAAGGAACAGTAGATGCTTTAGTTCAAGGAATGAATGGGACAAAAGAAACTATAGAAGTTACTGGGCCAATAATTAAGAAAGTAAATGCGACATATGGATTATTAAAAGATACGAATACTGCAATAATAGAAATTGCTCAAGCATCAGGATTGACATTAGTCCCAACTGAACTTAGAAATCCTTTATACACTACAACTTATGGTGTTGGAGAAATAATAAAGGAAGCAATAAATAAAGGCTGTAGAAATTTTATAGTAGGATTAGGTGGAAGTGCTACCAATGATGCAGGAGTAGGTATGCTTCAAGCTTTAGGGTTTGAGTTTTATGATAAGAATAATAAATTAGTAGATTTAGGTGGAAAAGTTTTAAATAAAATAAGACACATAAAAATAGATAATAGACTAAAAGAATTAGATGAATGTAACTTTAAAATAGCTTGTGATGTAAACAATCCACTGTTTGGAGAAAATGGAGCTGGATACATATATGGACCTCAAAAAGGTGCAACACGAGAAATAATTGAAGAGTTAGATAATGGGCTTAGAAATTTTTCTAATGTAGTTAAAAATGATTTGGACAAAGATATAGCCAATGTAGAAGGGGTAGGAGCAGCAGGTGGATTAGGATTTGCCTTTTTAGGATTCTTAAATTCAAAGTTAGAATCTGGCATAAAAATAATATTAGAAGAAATTAAATTAGAGGATGAGTTGAAAGATGTAGACTTTGTAATAACAGGAGAAGGTAGATTGGATAAGCAAACTGCTATGGGCAAGGCACCAATAGGAGTTGCAAAATTGGCTAAAAAATATGGGATAAAAGTAATAGGTTTGGCTGGAGCAACAACAGAAGATGCAGTTAAGTGTAATGAAGACGGCATAGATGCTTATTTTTCTATAGTAAATAGAGCTATGACAATAGAAGAGGCTATGGATAAAAAAACTGCTAGCGATAATATGACTGCTACCACAATACAAATATTTAATCTCATAACTAGTGTACAACAGTTAAGAAATAAGTCATATTAAAAATAAGATATGCTAGATAAAAAAGAAAGATATTACACATGAATTTAGATTTTTTCAGTGAGATAGACTGTTTATTTTTATTACAGAATACTATAATAAATTGAAGTACAAAATTATTATATTATAAATTTACATATATAGACATTGACTAAATCTTAATTGTGTATAAAAATAAGTAGTTAAGAGGGAATATATTATTTATATAATATTTGATAAAATTAGATAGACAAACTTAGATATAAGGAGAGAAAAATATGATAATTGAGCTAAACAAAAGTAATTCTGAAAATCTAACTAAGACAGAACTTGAAATAATTAAATTTATAAATGAAAATGAGTCGATATTACCAGAATTATCTATAGTAGAGATTGCTCATGAAACATATTCATCTCCAGCAACTGTTTCAAGGGCAATTAGAAAATGTGGTTTAAATGGATTTAATGAACTAAGGTATAGATTAACAGTAAAAGATGAAAATGATGATATACAAAATATGGGGGATATAATAAATAAATCTTTTATTGAAGCACAAAGGGTTATAGAACAAATATCTTTAACTACATTAATTAATATAATAAAAGCTATAAACGAGTCTAGTAAGATATATATTTTAGCAAGAGGACTTACTGAATATGTAGCAAAAGAGTTTAGTCTTAAATTGCAACTGCTCGATTTCAATGTGGTCTTTATAAATGACCCTAATATAATGAAAATAAAATCTAAATCAATAAAAAAAGATGAGCTTATAATTATTTTTTCATTGAATGGAAATACTGTGGAACTTGTAGAGTCAGCACAAAATGCCAATTTAGGAGGAGCTAAAGTTATAACATGCTGTTGTAGTGAAAATGCAAAACTTATAAAGTATTCAGATTTATATATTGTAGGATATAAGCATGAGCATATATCAATTTCTGAATATGAAGTATCATCTAGGTTACCCTTGTATATTATATCTAGGATAATTATAGACTATATGGTTAGGTATAATAATTCTGAGAATTAAATTGAAGAGTCTATGAAAATCGATTTTCTATTTGTGAAAAGATTTTCATAGACTTTTTTATTATAATGAAAATATACACAACAGAAGCAAGGGGGAAGACAATGATATATACATTAACTACTAATCCAGCAATAGACATGAATATATCTACTAATGGTATAAAAAGCAAATTAGTAAATCGTACATCTAATGCTATATATTCTCCTAATGGAAAAGGTCTAAATGTATCATTTGTACTAGGTCATTATGGTATAGAATCCAAAATATTAGGTTTTTTTGGAGGATTTTCAGGAAGATATATAGTTGAGGAAAGTGAAAAAAGAGGGTTTGATGTATTACCCACTTGGGTAGAAGATACGACTCGTATAAATATATTTTTAAATGATGGGAGTGACGAGTTTAAATTTGTTAACTCTGGGTCATATGTAGATGAAAAACAAAAGCTAGATATGTTGGAGAAGATAGAGTCTCTAGAAGATATAAGTCATCTATCGATAAGTGGTAGTCTACCACCTGGAATTGATGATAATTACTATGAAGAGATATTTAAAATTTGTAAAAATAAAAACATAAAAATAATACTGGATATAAGTTCACCAAAACTAAAGGAATTACTACAATATAATCCATATTTGATAAAGCCAAATGATGAAGAAATAAAAGATATATTTGGAATTATTGTAAGAGATGAAGAAGATATTAAAGATGTACTTAAGCTATTACACTTGAAAGGTGCTCAAAATATCTTGCTAACTCTAGGGGAAAAGGGTTCTTATTTTTATAATGGAAAATCGATTTATTATGCTAGTACTCAACCGGTTACAGTTGTTAGTTCTGCTTGTGCTGGAGATTCTGCATTGGCTGCTTTTTTGAGTATATGGTTAGAAAATCAAGAAGATATTGAAAATGCATTAAAAAGGTCATCAGCAACAGGAGCAAGTGTAGCTGAAAGTAATGGTATAGGTAATTTGGAGAATGTAGAAGACTATATAAAAAATATAAAAGTTAGAAAGGTGGTATAAAAATGGGTAAGAGGATGATTCTAGGTGTAACAGGTTGCCCAACTGGGATAGCTCATACTTTTATGGCAGAAGAAGCATTAAAAAAAGCTGCCAAAGAATTAGGTTGCGATATAAAAGTTGAAACGAATGGAGCTATAGGAGTAGAAAATAAACTAACAGCAAAAGATATTGAAATGGCAGATGCAATAATAGTGGCTTGTGATAAAAACGTCGATATGGATAGATTCAATGGAAAGCCAGTAATAGAAGTACCTGTCAAAGAAGGTATACACAAAGCTACTGAACTTATACAAAAATGTATGGATGAGAAAGCCCCTATTAGAAAAGGAAGTGCATCAAGTAGCAAACTTAAAGAAGAAGGTAATTTATCATTTGGTCAAAAGCTATATAAGGACTTAATGAATGGTGTATCTCATATGTTACCTTTAGTAGTAGCAGGTGGAGTACTAACTGCCATATCATTTTTGTGGGGTATTTACTCATTTGACCCAAATTCAGAACAGTATAATCAGATAGCAGCTACATTAAAATCTGTTGGTGGATATTCTATGAATTTGATGGTTCCTGTATTAGCAGCATTTATAGCTCAATCTATATCAGGAAGACCTGGTATGTTAGCGGGTCTTGTTGGAGGAATGATATCCTTTGACACAGGTTCAGGATTTTTAGGTGGAATTATAGCAGGATTTTTAGCAGGTTACTTAGTAAATTTATTTGTACATATATTAAGAAAATTACCAAGACAGTTAGAAGGTCTTAAATCAATTTTTATAATTCCTATAGTCAGTGTAGGTTTTGTCGGTGTAGTTATGTTATTGCTTGGAGGGCCATGTTCAGCACTTAACAATGCTATGATGAACTTCCTTTCAGGATTACAAAATTCAAGTCCTATAATATTAGGAATCGTAATAGGTTGTATGTCAGCATTTGATATGGGAGGTCCAGTAAATAAAGCAGCATATGTAACTGGAACAATGCTTCTAGGACAAGGAAACTATTTATTTATGGCAGGTGTATCTGCAGCTTGTATAACACCACCATTAGTAATAGCAATAGCATCTACTTTATTTAAAAACAGATTTACAGAAGAAGATAGAGCAGCAGGGTTAATTAACTATATACTAGGTAGTACTCATATAACAGAAGGAGCAATACCTTTTGCAGCAAAGAATCCATTAAAAGTGTTGCCAGTACTTATGATTGGTTCATCAATATCAGCAATTTTAACTTATATAATGAAAATAGAGGTACCAGCTCCACATGGAGGATTTTTGGTTCTAGGATTAGTCAATAAGCCACTTTTATGGGTAGGGTGTATATTGGTAGGTTCATTAGTAGGAGCCATACTTTATATGGTGGTTACACCTAAAGTAGTAAATAACAAAACTACTACAGAAAATTCAACTGAAATTAAAAATGAAAATAGACATAAAAGCACAGATAACATTACAAGATTGGAAAACGTATCTAATGGCATAACTTTATATGATGAAGAAACAGTAGTTTTAAATGTTAAGGGAAAAAAGAAAGCAGATGTAATTGATGAGATGGTTGAAATACTTGATAAATCAGGTGTTCTTTCAGATAAGAATAAATTTAAAGAAGAAATTTATAAGAGAGAAGAAATATCGTCTACAGGTTTTGGGATGGGGATAGCTATACCACATGCAAAGACAGATGCAGTAAAAATACCACGTGTAGCAGTAGGTGTATCAAAAGAAGGATTTGATTTTGAATCAGAGGATGGAAGTTTAGTAAATATTATATTTATGATAGCAGCAACAGATAGTGATGATAATTTACACTTAAAGACACTGTCTCAGCTATCTTCAAAGTTAATGCATGAAGAATTTTTAAATGAGTTACTAAACAGTAAAACAAGTAGAGAAATAGTATCGAAATTAAATAATGAAGAAATCAGTATAAGTATATAGGAGGATGAATTATGGCATTAGTGACAACTAAACAAATATTATTAGATGCACAAGAAGGACATTATGCAGTAGGTGCATTTAATGTAGAAAATATGGAGATGGTTATGGCAGTAATAGAGGCTGCTGAGGAACTTAAATCACCTGTAATACTACAAACAACACCTTCAACAATAAAGTATGCAGGGCTAGATTATTATTTAGCAAATGTAAAGGTAGCATCAGAAAAGGCAAGTATACCTGTAGCAATGCACTTAGACCACGGTTCAAGTTTTGAACTAGCTATGCAAGCACTTAGAGTTGGATATACTTCTATTATGATTGATGGTTCTCATGAAAGTTACGAAGACAATATTTCAATATCCAAATCTGTTGTAGATGCATGTATGCCTTCAGATATACCTGTTGAAGCTGAATTAGGTAAAGTTGGAGGTAAGGAAGACGACTTAGATGGTGGAGATGGTGGAGCATACACAGACCCACTAGAAGCAAAAGAGTTTGTAGAGAGAACAGGAGTATCATCTCTAGCAGTAGCAATAGGTACAGCACATGGTCTATATAAAGGAGAACCAAAGCTTGATTTAGATAGATTGTCTCAGATTAGAGAAGTGGTATCAGTTCCATTAGTGTTACATGGAGGGTCTGGAATACCAGATGAGATGATTAAAGAATCTATAAAAAGAGGAATTTGTAAGGTTAATTATGCAACAGAATTAAGGATTGCTTATAGTAATGGAGTTAAGGATGTACTTAATTCTGACCCAGAAGTGATTGACCCTAAGAAGTATGGGAAGAAAGGTTTAGATTCAGTTAAAGAGTTTGTGAAGAGTAGAATGGAAGTTTGTGGATGTGTAGGAAAAGCAGTAGGAACAGTAGAGTGTTAATAAAAGAAAATAATTTTATGAACATTTGAGATAAAGTTATATACAATTACAGAAAAATTAAAAAATAAAATAGAGAAGATTTAGTGTGTATTTATTTAACTAAATAACTAGTTCTTCAAGTATCTAGATAAATCTAGTTAAAAGATATTATACAAGTTTTAAAGTTACAATTGTATTAGAATATATAGAGGATTCTGTATATAAGTCAAATAATCTTAATAAGTATAAAGAATAAATTTATAGTTTAATAGTAGATTAAAATAAAAAATTGAATATGGATAATATAGAAATACAAAAAGAGATATTGAATGTTTCTGCAATATCTCTTTTTGAGTAATAAATTAGACAATTAAATTAATTTAAATACTATCTAATTAAATTGTTAATATTAAGGCCTAATAAAAAATATTATACAAAGATAAGTCTATGACTTTATTAATAAATCATATGTATAAATAACTCATTAAGACGAACTAGACGTATTTCTACTATATTGACTTATAAAACCTTTAGGCATTTTACTTATAAAATATACAACCATGATACAAGATAAAGGCTTGTCCACTATATTGCTGAGAATTCTTGGAAAGAATGCAGCAGTAAATATCTTCTGCCCAGATTGAACTAAAAAACCAACCAATAAATCAGCACCACTTCC
Source organism: Clostridioides sp. ZZV14-6387 (assembly GCF_020657835.1). NCBI lineage: Bacteria > Bacillati > Bacillota > Clostridia > Peptostreptococcales > Peptostreptococcaceae > Clostridioides > Clostridioides sp. ZZV14-6387. Next base: position 150,042 of record NZ_JAGWCW010000001.1, on the reverse strand, counting down.
ACTTAATCCCCCAAATAATAAAACTGAAATAGGAGTACCAATTAAAGGACAAACAACAGCTAAAATTATTCCTGTGATAAGAGCCTCTTTATAGCCAAACCCTTTTTTCTTAGAAATATAACCGACAATAAGACCAAGAGCAATATTTACAAGAGCAAAAGGAATATTTGTAGGTCCTGATATAACACCTAAAACTAAGTTTGTGCATCCACCAATAAGAGCACCCCAAAAAGGACCTAATACAACAGCCCCAAGTACAGTACCAACTGTATCTAAAAATAATAAAGGTATGTTTATCATAGATATAAATATACCTAAGACAATGTTGATAACTATACACATTGAAGAAAACGTGATTTTTTTAGTATTCAATTATAATACCTCCTAAAAAATGTATACATTTATCATATTATAGATTATAAAAGATTACTAATTGTATATTTCTATATAGAATATTACGAATATAGAGCAAATAAATAATATAATTGGCGAAATATATAGTATTATTAAAGTTAAGAATAACTAAGGAGATTATTATGAAAAGAAGTAGAGAGATTGTAGTAGTATGTCATTGTATATTAAACTGTAACTCCAAAGTAGAGGGCTCATCAGAATTTAAAGGTGCACAAAATATAGCAGTAGATTTAATAAATAATGGATATGGAATAATTCAACTACCTTGCCCAGAGATAATTATGTATGGAATAAATAGATGGGGACATGTAAAAGAACAGTTTGATAATATGTTTTTTAGAAAACAGTGTAGACAAATGTTGATACCTTATATAATGCAGTTTGATGAATACTTAAAAAATAATTACAATATAAAAAGTATTATTGCAATAGATGGTAGCCCAAGCTGTGGTTATAATAAGACATGTAGTTCTGAGAAGTGGTCTGGTGAATTATGCGGTTGCACTGATTTGAGAAACAAAATAAATGATGTACAAATGGTAGATGGTAAAGGAATTTTTATAGAAGAGTTGGAAAAATTACTTAATGAATACAATTTGAATATACCAATAGTTGGACTTGATGAATCTGAAGAGGGCAAATAAATATATTATGAATATATTTTTAGAAAGTATGATAACTATTTATGATTAAAAGAGTATTGAATATTTGTAGTGATATAAATGAATTTTTAGTAATTTTAAAATTAAAAGAACAAAACTCTTGAAGATACTAGTTTGTTAAAGCTAGTATCTTTTGTTTTTGTCATAAAATCCATAAATTATATTTAAAACATGTATTAATTAATTAAATTACTAACAAATTCAAATTATACCAATTACCATTATAGAATGATTTAATACATATGGGGCAGTACAAAAAAATTACTAAAAATATATGATTTGTTATACTTTCTAATCATGACAAACTAAAAAATATAAATTAAAAGAAATTTAAGACATTAAAAAGTATTATTTTTTATTAAATTGGAAAATTACGTTAAATTATGGAAAACGATTGACAAATAGAGTCAAATAAAGTATATTATTGGTAAGTTAGTTTAATGTACAAATAAATGACAAAATAAAATCATCTACATCAATTCATATATTAAAGTAGTTGACCTAACAGTACATTAAATATAACACTATATCATCTATTTAGGAGGGTGGCTGTGGTAAGAATATTTGAAGATTATATTGAAAAAAGATTTGACAATGAACTATTGCGAATAGAAGCATGGGGAAAAAATTCTTTACGTATCAGGTCATTTGTAGACCAAAATTTTGTTGATGAAAACTATGCTCTTAACGAAAAACCTAAGTTAAATAAAGACGATATTATAATTAATAAAAATGAAGATGGTAGTGTAATCATTAAAAATGGAAAGATAAAGGCTGTCTTAGACCATAGAGATAGAATCACTTTTTACAATGATAAAAATGAAATATTATTGAAAGAGTATATTCGATTAAGAGCTGTAAAACATGATGATGGTGGGGAAGATGTAGGTACAATAGAAATTACCAAAGACTTCAACTCTACTCTTAAATTAAAATCAAGAGAATATCGACCAAGTTATAATGGAGACTTTGAAGTGACTACTAGATTTGAGTCTGAGCCTTTTGAAAAAGTTTTTGGAATGGGACAATATCAACATAAATTTTTAGATTTAAAGAACACTGTGCTAGAATTGGCACAAAGAAATTCTCAAATATCAGTTCCTTTTTATATTTCTAGTTTAGGTTATGGATTTTTATGGAATAATCCAGGGATTGGAAAAGTATCTTTTGCCAAAAATATGACAGAATGGAAGATGTTTTCTACAAAATTTATAGACTATTGGATTACTTGTGGGGAAAGCCCAAAAGAGCTAAATAAAAATTATTCTCAAGTCACAGGAACTGTTCCTATGATGCCTGAAAACCTTTTGGGGCTATGGCAAAGTAAGTTAAGATATAGAACTTCAGAAGAAGTTTTAGATGTTGTGGAAGAATATTCTAAAAGGGGAATTAAACTTTCATCAATTGCAATTGACTATTTTCATTGGCCTAAACAAGGTGAATATAAATTTGACCTAGATTATTGGAAAAATCCCAAGGAATTAGTTAGGAAACTAAAAGAAGAGTATTCAGTAGAGCCAATGGTATCTGTATGGCCTACAGTTCAAAGTGATGCAGAAAACTACAATGATTATTTAGAAAATGGTTATTTAGTTAATGTTAATCGTGGTGTCAGAATGACAATGCAAATTCAAGGAAATACGGTATTTGTAGATATGACAAACAGAGATGCAAGAGACTATGTTTGGGATAGAATAGATAAAAATTATAAACAGCTTGGAATTAACTATTATTGGTTAGATGTAGCTGAACCTGGATATTCTGTTTATGATTTTGATAACTATAGATATAAAAAAGGAAATGTTTTAAGTTGTGGTAACATTTATCCTATTGATTATTTAAAAATGATTTATCATGGTTTACATGATGATACAGAGTCTGTTGTAACTCTTGTAAGAGGAGCTTGGGCAGGAGCTCAAAAGTATGGAGCTTTAGTATGGTCTGGTGATATTGATTCTAGTTTTGAAGCTTTTAATAATCAAGTAAATACAGGATTAAATATGGGACTAGCAGGTATACCATGGTGGACGACAGATATTGGAGGTTTCCATGGAGGAAATCCTAAAGACCCAGAATTTAGAGAACTTATGGTAAGATGGTTCCAATATGCTACTTTTTCACCAATTTTAAGAATGCATGGAGATAGATTGCCTCATAGCAAACCATTATCAAATAAAGGTGGAGGTTCAATGGTAACAGGAGCTCCTAATGAAATATGGTCTTATGGTGAAGAAGTTGAAACAATTCTTACAAAGTTTATCAAAATTAGAGATAGTATAAAAACTTATTTATCAAAATTGATGAAAGAAGCTCATGAAGAAGGTATACCAGTTATGAGAACTTTATTTTATGAATTTCCTGAAGATGATAAAGCTTGGGAGATTGATAATACATATATGCTTGGAGATGAAATTTTGGTTGCTCCAATAATGAATTATAAAGATAGAGGTAGAAAAGTATATTTACCAAAAGGATATACATGGGAGAATATCTTTAGTGGGGTCAGTTATGAAGGTGGAAAAATTTATGAAATTGAATGCCCTCTTGAAGAAATTCCTATTTTCTTAAAGCAAAATTCTAAATATAACTTTGAAGAGTTAAAAAATATTTTGAGCGAGGTGAAATCATAATGGAACCACAATTATGGCAATTATTATTAATAGTAGTATATGGATTTTTTATAAACTATGAAAAAAATTCAACAATGTTTGGAACATATCAACCAGTAACAGCAGGTTTTATTACTGGTCTTATCTTAGGTGATATAAACACAGGTTTATATATCGGAGGGACACTACAATTATTATCATTAGGTATTAGTAACTTTGGTGGAGCATCAATACCTGATTATCAGACAGCAAGTATAGTAGCAACATTTATAACTATTACAACTAAGCAAGAAGCATCTGTAGGAATCTCTATAGGTATTCCAGTTGCTTTATTGATGGTACAGTTAGATGTTCTTAGAAATACTATTGGTATATGGCTAGTTCATAAAGCAGAAGATGGAGCTAGAAAAGGAAATTACAAAAATATAACATATATGCAAATGTTAGGAGTATTATTAACAGCAGCTACAACAGGTATTCCAGTTGCTTTATCTGTAATATTTGGACCTTCTTTAATTAACACAATTTTAAAATATACACCTGAATGGTTAACAGGTGGTTTAACAGTAGCTGGAGGATTACTTCCAGCAGTAGGAATAGGATTATTACTTAGATACCTTCCTGCTAAGGAGTATTTTAGTTATTTAGTAATTGGTTTTGTTTTAGCAGTATATATGAAAGTACCATTGTTAGGTGTAGCTTTAATTGGAGGAGCAATTGCACTTATAATTTACAAAAAGAATGTAGAAAATCAAGCACAACATTATACTGTGGCAGGAGGTATGGATGAAGATGAGTGATAATGTATCAGTAAATAAATCAAATGAAAAAGTTAAAAAAAGTGTTCTATGGCGTTGGTTTTTCACAAGTTCTGTTTCTTCAAATTATGAGAAGATGCAAGCTTTAGCATATTGTTATGCAGTACTACCATTTTTAAAGGTAGTATATAAAGATAACCCAGAAAAACTTCAAAAAGCTGTATTAAATCATTTACAGTTTTTCAATACTAATCCATGGGTTGCACCTTATATTTTGGGTATTAATGTAGCTATGGAGGAATTATCAAGTGAAGATACTGAGGAGGCTGTTACTTCAATTAAAACAGGATTGATGGGACCAGTGGCAGGTTTAGGAGATAGTTTATTTGTTGTTATTCCATGGACAATTTTTGGAGCAATAGCAGCTAACATGGCGATAGATGGAAGTCCATTTGGAATCTTATTATGGATTGCAGTGAGTGTAGCGTTAAAATTATTAAGTATACCACTATTTAATGCTGGATATACATCAGGTACTAAGCTAATATCTTCAATTGAAAAAAGTTTGAAGATTTTAACTGAGAGTACATCTATTTTAGGATTAATGGTGGTGGGAGCATTAATACCATCTGTAGTAAAAGCTAATGTTGCTTTGAATTTTCAACAAGGGGATTTTACAATGAAAGGTCAAGAAATATTAGACCAAATTATGCCTGGACTAGTTCCTGCAATTTTAGTTTTAGTTGTTTATTGGGCTCTTAAAAAGAACATAAAGCCTATATACTTAATTTTAGGTGTAATGGTTGTTTCAATAATTTTATATGCATTAGGTATTTTAAAATAAGGAAAGGGTGATATTAGATATGGAAATGAAAGGTATAAAAAATATTCGTATAGATGACCGTTTAATCCATGGTCAAGTTGCAACTATGTGGAGTAATAAGTTAGGTGTTACAAGATTAATGGTAGTAAATGATGCAGTAGCTAATAATTCTGTTCAAAAACAAGTTCTAAGAATGGCTACACCTGCTGGAATAGCATCATCTATAATTACAGAAGAGACTGCTATAAAAAATATTACTGCTGGAAAGTATGAAGGGCAAAATGTATTATTAATTGTTAAGTCTCCTGTTGACCTTATTCCATTTGTAGAAGCTGGATTAAAAATACACAATATAAATGTAGGAAATATGTCAAGTAGAAAAGATACAACAGTATTAAAACCTAATATCAGTGTTACAGAGGAAGAGAAAGAAGCATTTAAAAAACTTTTAGATGAAGGAATTGAAATAACAACTATAATGACACCTGATGACAAGAAAACTTATCTTGTAGATATTTTATAGATTTAGAGAGGTGTATTAAAATGAATAGTATTATTTTAATGAGTCATGGAAATATGGCTGAAGAAGTATTAAATTCTGCAAAAATGATAATAGGAAATTCTATAGATTATCCTACTGTAAATATGAAACAAGATGATGGAATTGAAGGAACAATAAAAAAACTTAAAAAGGCTTTGGAAGTATACAAGGAAAGTTCAGAAATAGTTATAATGGTAGATTTACTAGGTGGAACACCATGCAATGCAGCGTTATTAGAGGCTAGTAGTGATAACAGAATTAAGATTATTTCAGGGCTAAATTTAGGTATGGTTGTTGAATCAGCTTTTTCAGACACAAAAGAATTAGCAGTAAAACTGGAGAAAGTAGGTAAAGATAATATTTCTATTGTTGAGCCAACCGCAAGTTTATTATCTGATGATGAATAAATACAATATATATTAAGATTTAATTAATATATAACTTCTGAGAAAAGAATGCAAATAATTTTGTATTAACTACAGAATAAATTTGATTTTGGAATATACAATTTAAAGGAGTTATGGCTATATAGTCATAACCCTTATTTAAGATTATTTATATCCTTATAAAAATAGAACATGTATGAAGATATTCTTAACTTTTTTGAATTTCATAATTACTATAACTAATATTTAATTAAGATGAATATTTTATTGATTTAATAATTTAGGTCAGTTTCTAAGACTTTGAATTCACTTATATAACTTAAAGCTATTAAATAAAGTGACTTATGAAGTGATTCATCTGTTGTAAATGCTGATTTAGATGTAGTTGTATTTTTTAGCCTATTACAGTAAAAGTAATAGATAGATTCAATTTGATATTAAAAAATGTAACTAGCTTAAATAAGCTAGTTCTCAGAGTATTCAATATTATAATACAGCTATTTTATCATTTATTTCATTCATCAAAGTTAGGTTTTGTATATTTAAGAAGCTTTTAATATTGACAGCAGAGCCACCATATAGAGATGCCTCAGAACCTAACGATGAAATTTCTATATTTATGCCTTTGTTAAAAGAGCTAACTAGCATATCTTTTGTAATCTCTAATATTTCAGGTATATTTCTGATTATTTGGCTGTTTAAATATATTATCTCAGGAGCATAAGTTGCAATAGCGTTGTTTATAGCTAGTGATAGATAACTACAAAACTCATGGATAACTTTTTTAGTATTCTCATTATCTTCATAGTATAGTTGTTTTACCATATCAGGGTCTATTTTAGGAATATTTTCTAAAGAACAAATTTGTTCAAACACTTTCTTCTCTGAACAGTATTGTTCTAAACAACCACGATTTCCACAAGGACATAGTTTACCATTAGGCATGATAATAGTGTGACCAATTTCGCCACTCATGCCATTTCTACCACTATATAATTTATTGTTTATTATAATGCCTGAACCAAATCCACTATGAATACTAAGACTAAGTAGTGAATTATGTACAGTTGAAAAAGTACTCTCAGCTAAAGCTGTTAAGTTTGCTTCGTTTTCTATATGAATAGGGAAGTCGTATTTTTTACTTAGGATACCATATAAATCAATCTCATTGAGGTTATAATATGGAGTGAATAATATGTTATTTTCACAAGTAATCCCATGTATAGCTAAAGTAAGCCCTATTACATTATAAGGAGTATCTATTTTGGATATGTTATAGCTATCTATAATTTCATCTATTAATTGTATAACATTATCTTTATTTACTTGTATATCCATTAATTTCTTAGATTTTATAATAGTCCCATCTAAGTAAGATAGAGAAGAAAATATATAGTCATATCCAATATCCATACTTAAAGAAATCCCTGCACATTTGTTGAATACTAAAAGTATGGGCTTTCTTCCGCCACTATGAGTACTATTTCCAATTCCTATTTCATGAATCAGAGACTCATCGATAAGTTTTTTGGTAATAGCAGATATAGTTGCTTTATTTAATCCTATAGTAGAGGCTATACTTGCTCTAGAAATAGGACCATTCTTTATAATTTGTTCAAGTACCAATCTTTCATTCATTTCTCGAATAGTGTATTTATCAGTAACCAATTTGATATTCCTCCTTAAAATAATATTGTAATACTTTTTAGACAAAAATAAAAGGCTATTTTGCATTGACAAAGATAATTAAATATTTTATTATTAGTTCATAAGTTAGTTTAATATACTAACAAAAATAAAGCAAGTAAAATATGCCTAAAATATAAAAAATTTGAATTAGGAAAACGATAATTATTAAGTGATGTCTCAAGGAGGGATGAAGTTGGAGTATGTATTAGGTGTAGATATTGGTACATCAGGTACTAAGACAGTCTTATTTGATAAACTAGGAAATACTATAGAAAGTTGTACATATGAATATCCTCTTATACAAGAGAAAGCAGGTTGGGCAGAACAGGATGCAAATGATTGGTGGGAAGCTGTAGTTGAATCTATAAGACATGTAATTCAAAGTTCAGATATAAGCAGTGAATGTATAAAAGGAATTGGATTATCAGGACAGATGCATGGTTTAGTTATGCTAGATAAAGAAGGGAATACCCTAAGAAACTCTATAATATGGTGTGACCAACGTACAGTAAAAGAATGTGAAGAGATAACTGATTTGGTAGGTAAAGAAAGATTGATTGAAATAACTGCCAATCCAGCGCTTACAGGATTTACAGCATCAAAAATATTGTGGGTTAGAAATAATGAGCCTGACATTTATAAAAATACTAATAAAATACTTCTTCCAAAAGATTATATAAGATACAAATTAATAGGCGAATATGCTACAGAAGTATCAGATGCGAGTGGTATGCAGTTACTTGATATAAGAAAAAGAAATTGGAGTAATGAAGTACTAGACAAGTTAAATATAGATAAAAGTCTTTTAGGCAAAGTTTATGAATCTCAAGAGATTACAGGATATGTGACTAGGGAAGTAGCAAACTTAACAGGACTTAAAGAAGGAACAATAGTTGTAGGTGGAGCTGGAGACCAAGCAGCAGGAGCAATAGGAAATGGAATAGTTAAAGATGGAATAGTTTCATCTACTATTGGTACATCTGGTGTAGTTTTTGCATATACAAAGGAACCGAAAATTGATAAGGAAGGTAGAGTTCATACTTTTTGTCATGCAATACCAAATACATGGCATGTTATGGGAGTTACTCAAGGAGCTGGATTGTCACTAAAATGGTTTAAAGATAATTTCTGTCAAAGCGAGCTGGAAGTGTCAAACTCTTTAGGTAAAGATGTATATGAAATTATAAATAGTCAAGTAAGTCAAGTACCAACAGGATGTAATGGATTACTTTATCTACCATACATGATGGGGGAGAGAACTCCTCATCTCGACCCTTATGCAAGAGGAGTATTCTTTGGATTATCTCCAATACATTCTAAAAGAGAAATGGCAAGGGCAATTATGGAGGGCGTTTCATATAGTCTAAAAGATTGTATGGATATAATAGAAAAACTTAATATAGAAGTAAATGAAGTAAGAGCCTCAGGTGGAGGTGGAAAAAGTAAAGTATGGAGACAGATGCAAGCAGACCTGTTTAATCAAGATGTATATACTATAAATTCAAGTGAAGGGCCAGCACTAGGAGTTGCAATTCTTGCATTAGTAGGAGCTGGTATATACGAAAATGTCCAGAAAGCTTGTGAGACTATAATAAAAACTTCAACTAAATTAGAGCCAATAAATCAAAATGTAGATACATACAAGAGATATCATAGATTGTATAAAAAGATATATAAATCTTTAAAAGATGATTTTAAATTATTAGATGAAGTAGTTAATTTTAAAGATGAAGAATAAAAATATTTTAAGAATGAAAATAAAAGATAGTTTAAATTGAGAAAAATATTACATACATCATATGTGTAAAACATTAGGAGGATATGAAATGAGTGAAATATTTAAAGGAATAGGACAGATAAACTTTGAAGGAGCACAATCTAACAATGAGTTAGCATTTAGATACTACAATCCTGAACAAGTAGTAGGAAATAAGACTATGAAAGAGCACTTAAGATTTGCAATGAGTTACTGGCATACTTTATGCGGAGAAGGTAATGACCCATTTGGAGTAGGTACAGTGGAGAGACCTTGGAATAATATAACAGACCCAATTGAAATTGCAAAGATTAAAGTTGATGCAGGATTTGAATTTATGTCTAAAATGGGAATTGAGTATTTCTGTTTTCATGACAGAGATATAGCTCCAGAAGGCAAAAATTTAGAAGAAACAAACAAGATATTAGATGAAATAGTTGAATACATAAAAGTTAAGATGAAAGAAACAGGTATAAAGTTATTATGGGGAACTGCTAATATGTTTGGAAACCCAAGATTTGTTCATGGTGCATCTACAACATGTAATGCTAATGTTTACGCTTATGCAGCAGCTCAAGTTAAGAAAGCCATGGAAATAACTAAGTATTTGGGAGGAGAAAACTTTGTATTCTGGGGTGGAAGAGAGGGTTATGAAACTTTACTTAACACTAATACAGAGCTTGAAATGGACAACTTTGCAAGATTTCTACAAATGGCTGTAGATTATGCTAAAGAAATAGGATTTACTGGGCAGTTTTTAATAGAACCTAAACCAAAAGAGCCAACTAAACATCAATATGATTTTGATACTGCTACTGTTTTGGGATTTTTGAGAAAGTATAATCTAGATAAATACTTCAAAATGAATATAGAAGCAAACCATGCTACACTTGCAGGACATACTTTCCAGCATGAATTGAATATGGCAAGAATAAATGATGTTTTAGGAAGTATAGATGCGAATCAAGGAGACCTATTATTAGGGTGGGATACAGACCAGTTTCCAACAAATATATATGATGCAACACTTGCTATGTATGAAGTGTTAAAACAAGGGGGAATAGCTCCAGGAGGCTTCAATTTCGATTCTAAAGTAAGAAGAGCATCTTTTGAAGTGGAAGACTTATTCCTAGCATATATTGCAGGTATGGATACATTTGCAAAGGGATTATTAGTAGCTCATAAATTATTAGAAGATGAGGTATTTGAAAACTTTACTAAAGAAAGATACTCAAGCTTTGGTGAAGGTATAGGTAAAGACATAGTAGATGGTAAAGTTGGATTTAAAGAATTAGAAATTTATGCACTACAAATGCCAGTAATAAAGAATAAGTCTGGAAGACAAGAAATGCTAGAAGCTATACTTAATAGATATATATATGAAGTAGATACAATATCTAAGAAGTAGATATAATCTATAAAATACAAAATCAAATTAAAATCATAATAAAATACCTATTTTGAAATAACAAATTCAAAATAGGTATTTTAAAATTTACTGCAACCAAAATGGCATATTTACAAATGGAGTAAACTTATCAAATAAGTCTAAATAATCTTGAGCTTTTTTAGGGTTATCACATTGAACTAGACCATTTTCAATAGCTTGAATAATTGAGAGTTCTTTTGTAATTAATTTTGCCCAAGTTTCTTTAGAAGAATTAATTGAAACATCAGCTTTTATGTCACTATCCTGATTATGTATTTCAACAATCCCTCTACGTAACTCTAGCTTAAATGTTTCATTAGTATCAGTCACACATGCAAGTAGTGTCATATGAACATCAGAACTTTTAGGGCCATTTAATTTAACCTTAAAAGATTCAAACATAGCTTTGGATGTTAGACCTATAAATGAGTTTGAAAATGGAGGAAATCCAGCATTAGCTCCAACTTGATTTACTATCTGTTCAAAGCATCCATCTAATGCCATAGCACTAGTCAAATACCAATTACGCCAAGTAGCATTTTCTGTTTGGTATCCAAGCATACGAATAGCAGTTGCTTTAAGTCTTCTAGCCTCCATATCATTATTATCTATACGTATAGGATAATTTAATATCTCTGTAGCCCATTCATAATCTTCTTCATGGATAGCTTTTTTAGCCTCAGCTAATATTATTTCACGACCACCCATAATTTTTACATATTTTTTAGCTGCATCTTTAGGATAAATAGGATTTAATTTACTTGCCTCACCATTAAACCAACCTATATACTGGTCATAAACAGCCTTGATTCCCTGCTTAAATGTTCCATAAAATTCACCTAGACGTTCTCTTTGAAATAGATGAGGAGGAAGTTTTCCTAACTCATTTATTGCATAATCAGGAGTATACCCCATATTTATAAGTCTAACAGCTTGGTCATGAGTATATTGTATAGCATCTCTATAATCTGTTAGAAGGGAATTACATTCATCTTTACCATGTAAGGGTCTCATATGAGTTCCAACTAAATAATGTGGTTGATATTCACGAATTTTATCAATCCCTGTGTACCATTTCTTGGCATCGCGGACAGTACCTCTAACAGTATATATATTAGGGAATATTTCACCTTGGACAGCATCTCCAACAAACATTATCTTCTCATTAGGTAAAAATATACACATAGCATCTTCTGTCTCAGCTTCACAGTGGAATAGTTCTAAATCAACTCCTGATATAGTTATCTGTAATCCATCTTCAACAGATGAAAATGTATTCGGTTCAATAAATTTATTAGAACCTTTTGATAAAACTGGTCCACATCCTAAATTAACATAACCATGTTCTCCTTTAGGAAGTATAGAGCCATACATCCAAACAGCTCTTCCCATTCTAATATCTAGTAGTTCTCCACTAGCTTGTGAGAAGTGTTTTATAAATGTTTCATCAACAATAACTAGAACTTCTTTACTTTGGCTTTGTTCTTGACTCACACAAACACTCATACCACCCCAATGGTCCCCATGATTATGAGATATTATCACAGCTTTAATAGGTTTATCAGTAATCTTACGAAAATGCTTCATGATTTCTTCCATCATTTCAATAGTCTCACCTGGGTCAATAATTATAATTCCATCAGTTCCTTCAATCATAACAGGATAAGATAATCCAAAACCAACTGCACTATATACATTTTCGCCTGTTTTATAAATTTTCTGTTCCATTGTTTTAGAATGCTCTGTTAATCTAGGATTAACAAATTTTGATTTTTCAGTATAAGCAAAATTACTCATGAATATAACTCCTTTTAAATATTAACAAATTTATTGGTTTACTCTAGTAACAACTGGAGGTAGCCATTTACCTAAAATGGCATCTTCACTTGGGCCATATAATCTTAGTGTCATGTAAAATTTATCTTTAGGTGATGGTAGCCAGTTTGATATTTTATTTTTATCTTTAGGTGATTTATTTTGTATATATATGGTTAGTGAACCATCTTCGTCGTAAAATAGTCCTTTTGTACGGTCTCCAATAGAGTAGCGGTCAATTTCATTATCTACTAAGAACGCATTTTTAAACAAATACATCGTTAATGACCAAAATTGGCTAACAGGAGGAAGTTCATTTTTATTGAACTTTATCTCATAATCAAAATTTCCATCTAAAAATTGACCAGTACTATCTTGGAAAGTGCTTGGGTATAAAGATTCTTCTGGTTGATTAGCTAAAGCACCTTTATGCCACACTACTGAACGTTGTAAATAATCTTCTCCATAATTACCAATACCTTTTCGAGCAACTCTCCAGAAGTTATGGGATTCTCCAAATGCTAAGCCACCTTCATTAATAAGTTTTTTCGCACTATTACAAGCTTCATTTAATATATCATCAGGAACTTCTTTTAGCTGTTTTGATGATAATATGTCTGTTCTAGTTTTTAAGGTTGGGATTAATAAAAGTATGCTATTAAGGGTTTCAAAAAATTCATGGTAATTTGAATTTTTATATATTGGCAAATCTTTGGTATCATGGTCATCATGATGTGTCTTGTTAGACATCTCGGAGAGTCTATGTATTCTAAACTTGTTTTGTATATCTTTAACTTCCTGAACATCATTTTTATCATTGATAAGAACCCTTAAAAATGCTAGTGCAAAAGGTGTATCACTTTTAATTACATTGGTATCTTTAGGTAAATCACCATTCCAATCTGGTCCAATAACAGTAAATTTATTTGATTTTGTCCCAGTTAATCTTCTACCAATATTAGTAATTGTTTCTGTAAATAAGTCTAATAACTGTATAGAGTAGTATCTATCATTGGTGTCTGGAACTTCTATTACTGCTGGTTGTTCACGTAAGTCTAGCCAAGCTCTTGAATATGTTGTATCATTGTTTGGTGCTGGTATAAATGATGTTTTTGGTGATGCTACAGTGGCAGTATGAGCAAATTCATTAAAATTTGTTGTCTTAGTCTTTGGGTTAATAATTTGTGTATAGAGTAATTCATACATACCTACTATTGGATATCCATAGATATAAGCATTTTTAACTGTTTCAAATAAATTAGTTTTGTTCATTTATAGTCTCTCCTTTAAAATAATCTTATTATATTCCACAGACATGTCATTATAACGAATAACATGACTGAATTATAAGCAATGATTAAATTACTTTTATTTATTTTTTTATTAATAGTTGTACCGAATATTCCACCTAAGATTGCAGCTGGAATTATATATAGTAACATCGATATTTCAAGTCCTGAAGGTATTGACTTTGAAATTAATAGAGTTATTATCTTTGAAGCTTGTGAGAATAGTATTAGTATTATTGAGTTAACAGATGCACTCTTTAAATTCATTGAGAAAAATAATGTCAGAGCAGTTATATTTATAGGGCCTCCACCTATTCCTAAAAAAGATGAAATCATTCCTAGAGTATATCCAAGTAAAACTGTAAATATACGATTCTTTATATGGAATTGTTTTTTGTTAGGTAGATTTATGTACACCAGTATAATTACTAATAAAGACAAAAGGAGTCCATTTTGAATTAGCTTTATAAACCTATCTTTGTTAATAAAATCAACTATAAATTCAAATATCTCAGTACCAATTAAACCACCTAAAATTGCACCTATTCCAAGTAGGACAGTCGTAGGTTTTTCAAATTTAGTTTTATATTTAATATGTTTAGTAACAGCAGAACAAGACATAGTAAATACTGCACATGTTGATAAAAAGTTTATAACTGAAGCATCTAGTTCAGTTACTGCATCTAGTACTGGTTTTATGATAATTCCGCCACCAAGACCAGAAATTGCACCTATAATAGAGGCTATAAATCCTACTATAAAAAATACCATATATATCTCTCCTATTCTGAAGTTTTATGTTGATTTCTTGATAGTAATTGTTCCCTAAAATAGTAAAATAATTTATCTATTTTTACAAATACTTTAGGTATATGATAAAATGTAGTAATTATTTGACCCTTACATTTTGATTTGTTTGAAGTTATTTTGAGTTAAAATAAATTAAAAAAGATAAGAATAGTAATTTCTATTTACGATAAGAATATTAAGATATTAAAGATGCCTAACTAATATACGAATTATAATAAAGTTTAAATATTATTGTTAGAGATTTATGATGGTACTAATATATTAAAATATAAAATTTGAAAGTTGATGATAACTATATGAAAAAGAAAATATTGTTTTTAGTAATTATTTTAACATTTATAATTTTATTAGGTAATTCTACTTATTCCCAAAAGAATCAACTATCTGAAGAAGAAAAGATGGATGATTTTAAACATGTATATAATGTTATAAAAACAGGATATCCTTATTTAAATGTAAATAAAAGAATTAATAATACTGATTGGTTAGAAAATAAGGACGAATATATAAAAAGAATAAAGAGTACTGAAAATGATGAAGAATTTTTAGAAGAAATGTCATCCATATTATCTGAATTAAATAACAAACATACAGAGGTAATCGATAATAAAAAACGATATGAGCTTTTTAAGAAATCATATTCTAATAATGATTGGTACGATTTTCTTAATGATGAAAAAGTTGTTGATAGATACAATTCTATAAATCCTAAAATAAAAGCTCCAAAGGATATTTTTGAGAAAAAAGAATTAATTTTGGAAGATGTAATCAAAGGTAAAGTAGGATACATGTATCTACCATCTATGTCATCAAAGCATGGACCTATAGACAATGATTTAAAAGCAATTGAAGCATATATTAATACTCTAGAAAAACATAAAGCTTTAATTATAGATATAAGAGGAAATTCAGGTGGAAGTGATAGATATTGGCAAGGAATTGTATCTAAACTTATAAAAAATGATGTTAAAATAAATGGATATAGAATCTATAGAAATAATAATGAAATAGTAAAAAAATATACAAGTGTAAGAAATATAAAATTAGAACCTGTAGAAAACTTACCAACAAACATAAAGAAAAATGCACCAGAAGAGATTATGAAAGATTTTAGTGGTTTTGAAAATACTTCCTATACCATAAAATCGAAAAGTGACTTAAAGTTTAAAGGCAATATATATTTGCTTGTAGATAAAAAAATATATTCATCATCAGAGGCATTTGCTATGTTTTGTAAGGAAACTAAATTTGCTACTTTAGTAGGTGAAACTACTGGAGGAGATGGTGGATGTATAGACCCTGTATTGTTTAACTTAAAAAATAGTGGTCTGATAGTTAGAATGGCGAGTTGTATGTATTTAAATAAGAATGGAGTATGTGATGAAGAATTTAAAACTATTCCAGACTTTAAAGTGAGAGATTGTGATAGAACTAAGAATTTTGAAGATGATAATTGTATAAAAAAGGTACTAGAGCTTGAAAATATTAAGAATTAGAAAGCTTTTAAAAGTTATCTTGTTAGTTGAAATATTGAAATATAAAAATGTAAAAATACACTGTGAAAAGCAATTTGAAAAGATTTTAAATTTTTTCAAATTGCTTTTTTACTTAAGAGATTTTTCATTATAGTCGTACATGATTAAACAATTTAATTTATAAGTTTAGTAAAGATATTATAATAAGTTACTAGAAAATGTTAGAATGCAATAAGATGGAATTAAAGTATATTAAAGTCTAATAAATAGCAATAAAATACAAAATAAATTTGACTTTTTGATATTTCTAAATTAATATATTGTTATTATCAAATGAAAGGTAAGTGTAATTATGGACGAAAAGTTTTATACAATAGACCAAGTTGCAGAGATTTTAGAAATGCATCATAAGACAATAAGAAAATTTATAAAAGATGAAAAATTAAAAGCTAATAAAGTTGGCAAACAATGGAGAATATCAAAAGAAGATTTAGATAGGTTTATGGATGTAAAGAGTGATGAGAATAATGGTTTAGAATTTAAATTGAATTCATATAAGGAACTAGGATGTATTCCAAAGGTTAATGTATCTACAGTAGTTGATATAAATAGTATCTCGAATAATGAATACTCACGTTTATCAAACTTACTTTTGGCACTTGTAAATAATCCGACCTCAATGTCAAGTGGCTCCACTATTAACTTGAAATATAATGAAAATGAAAATAGGCTTAGAGTTATGTTATGGGGAGATATAAAGTTTATTGAGGATATGTTAGGTTCTATATCCATATTAATAGAAAACATTTAAAACAGAAATGAGGAATAAAAATGAATTATAATATAAAAGAACAAAATGACAGAAAATATATTTTTTTAGAGAGTAAGTTTAATTCTGAAGGAGAAATAATGGATATTATATCTATATGTATGGAGCATGGTATAAATTATCTTATGCTTAGTAATAATTCACTTTCAGATGATTTTTTAAATCTAAAAACTGGATTAGCAGGTATTGCATTACAAAAATTTATGACTTATAGGATACAAGTTGTTGCAATTATTGATGATGAAAGCAGGATAAATAAGAGATTTTCAGAATTAATGCTAGAGCTAAATAAATCAAATAATTTTAGAGTAGTGAACAATTTTGAGAGTGCTAAAAAACATATCTCAAATATAAATTGATAATATAAAGTTATAGACTAAATACTTTAATAGCCTTTTTGCCTATGTTACGAAAGTGTAATGTTAACAGTTAAAATGTAATATTTGCTTAAGGATTTATTTATATAAAACCTTTAAAATAAACATATATTAAAAAATTAGCAACTGGAGGCTATTATTATGAAAGAAATATTAAAAATAAAAAATATATCAAAAGATTATGGGATAAAAGGATTTAGAACAAATGTATTAAAAAATATATCTCTTACAGTCAATGAAGGTGATTTTATAGCGATAATGGGTCCATCTGGTGCAGGGAAAACAACATTACTAAATCTTATGTCTACACTTGATAAACAAACTTCAGGAGAGATAATCCTAGATGGAATTAATATATCAAAAGTAAAAAATAATGAACTGTCAAAACTAAGAAGAGAAAAAATAGGATTTATATTTCAAGACTACAATTTATTAGATAACATGAAGTTAATGGATAACATAGCACTTCCTCTAGCATTAGGAAAAAAGAAAAGTAAGGAAATAGAAGCTAAGGTATTTTCTATAGCCAAAAAATTTGGATTAGAAAATCATTTAGATAAATATCCTTATCAGTTATCAGGAGGGCAAAAACAAAGAGGAGCAGCAGCTAGGTCATTAATTACAAACCCAGCAGTTATATTTGCAGATGAACCAACAGGTGCTTTAGACTCTAAGTCAGCATATGAGCTTTTAGAATCATTAGAAAGAATAAATAGAGAAAATAATGCTACTATTATAATGATTACACATGACCCTCTAACTGCAAGTTATTCTAATGAAGTATACATGATAAATGATGGGAATATAAAGTGCAAATTAAACAAAGGAAGTAACAGAAAAGAATTTTATAAAAAAATTATGGATATGTTGGCCTCTATGGGAGGTGACATGTAAGTGAGTATACTTGGAATTGCGTATAATAATTTTAAGAGTAATATAAGAACGTATCTAGCATTTTTTATATCTATGGTTTTTTCAGTAGTTGTACTAACTAATTTTGAATTATTAAGATATGGTGATGCTATAAATGTATTGCAAGGAGAAAATAAAAATTTTACATTATCAGTGTTAATAGCTGTAATAATGATACTATCAGTATTTTTATTTTTCTTCATCTGGTATGCAACAAATATATTTTTTAAAAATAGGTCAAAAGAAATTGGGATATTGTCTTTTATGGGGTTAGACTTATATACGATAGGAAGAATATATTTTGTAGAAAATATGCTTATAGGGGTAAGTTCTTGTATAACAGGAATAATTATAGGAATAATAACTTCTAGATTTTTTCAAGTAGTGATAATAAAGTTATCTGGATTTGATATAAAGGTATCTAATGGACTTAGCATGGAAGCTATACTATATACTACTTTGATATTTATTTCTATATTTATAGTAATGGCTATAAAAGGTTTTATAACAATATGTAGAAGTAGCGTAATAAATCTAATTAATACATCTAAAAAGCAAGAAAAAATACCTAAAGTAGGAATAGGGATATATATTTTAGCTATAATATCAATTATAGTAATAGGATATGGTTATTACCTTTCTACTAATATAAGGACTGGAAATATAATGAGTGTAATACCTGTTATAGCTATAATAATAGTTGGGACTTATGGACTATTTAAATCAGTTGTTCCTGTTATATTTGATATTATAATAAAAAATAAAAAAATATTATTTAATGGAAACAATATAATTGCAATAAACAATATAAATTACAGATTAAATAAAAACTATAAAACTTATGCTATAATAGCAATAATTATAACCACTACAATATCTACTCTTGGAGCATCAGTTGCAATGAAATTTATACATCAAAATGCTCAAGAGCAAAGAAATGTATATACTGTCAGTATAGTTTCATTGGACAAAGATGAAGTGAATAAAACACAAATAGAGAATATAATAAAAGATACTAATAAGATAAAATATTCAGTAAACCCAGAGCTAACAATTTTAGAAAACACAGATAGTAAGAATGTTTATGACAAAACTAATGCTATAATAAAATATAGCGATTTTAGCAATATCCTTAAAGAAAATGGTCATGATGAAGAATTAAAAGAGTATGGTGATAAGCTAGTTAGAGGAGATAATGTAATAGAGTTAAAAAGCCCTCAAACTATAGTAACAGTAGCTACAAAAGAAGCTCATGTAACCCTTGATGGACATTTATATAATATTTCAAAGGGAGAAGTAAAAGTTCCAGTGTTAGGCACAGGATTTAATCAAAGTATCATAGTAGTAAATGATGATACATATTTCAAATTAAGAAATAAAGGACAACAAGTATATTTTTATGGGGCAAAAATATCTAAAGAAGAAAATAGCCAGGTGATGTTTAAAAATATTGAAAAGAATCTAAGTTTAAAAAATGGTTATATTCAAAATGGATATAAAGCTCAAAATGAAAGTCAATGGATGAAGTTTGCATATGTAGTGCTTGTATTTTTATTCTTAGTATTTGCACTTGTGGCTGGAAGTATAATTTACATGAAAATATATAGTGATGCATATGAAGATAAAGATAAATACAAGATTTTATTGAAAATAGGTACTACAGAAAAAGATATAAATAGAGCTATACTTAAAGAAGTAGCTATCTTTTATACTTTACCAATGTTAAGTGCAACAATATCTAGCTATTTTGCATTGAGGTTAGCAGGAGAATTAATGATGGCTAATTTATTTAGTATATATATACTAAGTTTAGTTATATGCTTGATAATATTTATAATATATGGAGCAGTATCTGTCAGTAAGTTTAAGCGTGTAGTATATAAAAACTAATTAATAAATTACTAAAAAACGAGGAGATTCTTTTAATAAGAGTCTCTTTGTTGATTAACTAAAGAATTTGACCAATAAACCTATATAAAATATGTTATTATATTAATAATTTATAACATAATTAAATATTAAAATAATGGAGAGTACGCAAATGTATAGAATTTTATTAGTAGAAGACGATATTGATTTATCAAAAGAAATTGCTCTTGCATTGGATAAATGGGGATTTAATGTAGAATTAATTAATAACTTTGAAGCAGTTTTAGATGAATTTATAGACAAAAAACCAGATGTAGTACTTTTAGATGTAAACTTACCATTATATAATGGTTTTTACTGGTGTGAGAAAATTAGAGCTATTTCTAATGTACCAATAATATTTTTATCATCAAGAGATTCTGATATGGATTTAATAATGGGGATAAATAATGGAGCAGATGATTATATTACCAAACCATTTTCTATAGATATATTAGTTACCAAAATAAACGGTATAATAAGAAGAGTCTACAATTATAGTGACTCTAGTAGTATTATGTACTACGACGAGTTGATATTTGATGTGGGAGGAGGAATTATAAAGCACAAATACAAGGATGAAAGTTTAGAATTGACTAAAAATGAAATAAAAATTTTAACCTTATTATTAAAAAATAAGAATAGAGTTGTATCAAGGGAAAGTCTTATGATGACTCTATGGAATAATGATGAGTTTGTGACAGATAATGCACTTACTGTAAATATGAATAGATTGAGAAGTAAAGTTAAAGAGTTAGGTTTTGATGATTTTATAAAAACTAAGAAGGGCATAGGATATATAATACAATGATAGCGAAATATTTAAAAGGTAGGTCTAAGTATATTATCATCTGTTTAATTATAGTCAGTATAATAAATATATACTTATTTGCTATAGATGTATTTAAAAATAAATATGCAGAGTTGGTATATTTGGATTTTTTAGTAATATTTATAACAATATTATTTTTTGTTGTGGATTATATCAGCTTTAGAAATAGTTATAAAAGTTTATATGATTGTATAGAAGATAATGGTGAAATAGATGGTTATTTGGTTGAGGGACAATCTTTTGAAGAGAATCTAATGAGAGCTATTATAGAAAATCTAAAAATAAAAAATAACAATGATATAGAAATTTATAAACAATCTTTAAAAGAATTAGATGAGTACATGGCTAAGTGGGTTCATGAAATAAAGATTCCAATATCTTCTTTGAGTATAATTACAGATAGGTTAAGCAGTATAGAAGATAGTATAGATATTAAGAATCAAGTTGCTAAGATAAACTTTTTAGTTAACTCCATTTTATATAGTAGTAGAAGTAATACCATGTTTGAAGATGTATTTATAAATAAGGTTAAATTAGAAAAATTAGTAAAAATGGCTGTAAAAAATAACTCATTTTTGCTTATAAAAAATAACATTGAAGTTAGTTTAAATAAACTAGACTATGATGTCTATACAGACTCTAAATGTATGTCATATATTTTAGACCAAATTATTAATAATGCCATAAAGTATTCTAAAAAAGCTGGTAAAATTGAGTTTGATTCAAGAGAGTTAGAAAATGGAGTAGTATTATCTATAAAAGATTTTGGAATAGGCATAAGTGAAGAAGATATAGTTAGGATTTTTGATAAAGGTTTTACAGGTACAAATGGAAGAAATCAATTGTATAAGTCTACTGGAATGGGGTTATATTTTGTAAAGAAAATGATAGATAATTTGGGTCATGACATTGATGTATGTTCAAAAAATGGTTCGTACACAATTTTTAATATCTATTTTTATGATATATCAGATTATTTAAACCTAGATAGTTAGGTTATTATAAAGACTATAACAATATTAGAGATAAAAATATTTGTATAAATTTTATAAAGACTTTTATCTACTTTAAAATAAAAATATTACTGGAATAAAAAAATTCCAGTAATATTTTTATTTTAAACCTGTCCCTATATTTAAATAAATAATATTTATAGTATAATTAAAATATAATAAAGTTTATCATAATATAGTATTTTTATGAATACATTCTATATTTTTCCAGAAACTGTATTGAATATTAAAATTATAATAGATATAATATTAGGTGGAGATTGTATAAAATGTATACAAAATTAGCCTTAACTCTATTATTTACAATTCTATTTATTCTTGCCATTACTAATAATTGGATAGAGATAGCATTTGCTACATGATAATGGTGTTGAATATATTAATTACCATCATTTTATCAAGCTGACAGCAAAGGCACTGATTTTCTAGTTATATTGTATACAAACTATGTAAAAATATCGACTAGATTTTCCATGAAATTTGAACATTTCACAAAAGTATGAATGTAGAAACAGACATGTTGACAATCCACCTTTTTAAATCTAAAGTGAGCCTTATTAATGGCAAGGAATAAGAAGTAACTATATTTTATAAAGGAGAATATTGAGTATGAAGAAAATTAGAAAGTTAGCTACCAAGTTATTGATTGCGACAATAATTTTAACTTCAGGTATGAGTATCACAGTTTATGGTATGACAGCCAAGGAAGTAACTGCAAAAACACCAAAAAGCTATGTCACAGGAACTAATAGCATATATGGCCCAAAGCTGTCACAAGCACAATTGAATTCAGTAGCACAAGCAACAGCAGATTTTATGAATAAGAAAATCACAAAGAATATGACCACAGATGCTAAGATTTTAGTTGCCTATAATCACATTAAAAATAACACAACATATGTTGACTGGAACGCAGCAGAGGGAGCCAATACTGCCTATACATTGGTTACTAAAAAAGGAGCATGCTCTGGAATGGCTAGGAGCATGAAGGCTTTGTGTGATGCGATGGGAATTGAATCTTATTATGTCCACAGTAAATCAAATGACCACCAGTGGAATCTTATACGTTTTGGTGATGGGCGTTTGTATCATGTAGATATTGATGCTAATAAGTCAGCAGGAAAGGACATTATATACAAGAGTCTTAGCCACCCATTACCATTTGATAAAACAGCATATCCAACAGTTGGAGCAGTAGTACAAACTCAAAAACCAGCACCACCTGGGAAGCACACTATGTTACCACATCAAGAAGGGGCAAAGGTTGTTGGAAAATTTGGAGATATAAAGGACAAACATGTAATGTATGAAGGTGTTCGATGTATTGTAATTAATTCATCAGTAAATACAGTTAAATTTATAGGTAGTAAATCAAATTTAAATCCATCAAATCTTACGATTGCTGTAATAGGATTTATGAACACACCATATGGGATGTTTGCATTAGCGCCAGAAGGTAAACCTGTTGAATATCCTTTTGAATATGATAAGCCTTTTTCTTTAGATTTTAGTGGTAGAAATCGTTCTGGTGCAGAATTAGCGAAGTACTGCAAAAAAAATGATGTGACTATTAAAATAGAAATTACCGATGAAAAAGCTAATATTGGACTTGGTCAAGTAATGTATATTCGATATGAATAATGATTAACTCATGACCATAGAATAAATTATAAACATTGCGCCCTCTTATTGGGGGCGCATTTAACATTATATCTGATATTTTTTAGTTGGGTCAACTACTGTATTTCTCCTCTTTTTATTTATAAAAATTATTATCTCTAAGTTCCTGAGCATGTATACGATTAATTAAAAACTGTTTTAACTTAGTCAAACATAAGAATAAAATGGCTCTATTCTCAAATTCTATTCTATTTACAGGTAAAGGTTGATTTTTCATACTTGACAATAATCTATCCGATTCCTCAAGAAGTAGATTTCCTGTTTCAGCTTCAAATTTGGTATAACCTATCTTATGTATGAAAGCAGATAGAATATGAGCTTGTGGTGGTGTAGAATTTAGTTGAGATACATAACCATACAAACTTTCTAAAATATCCCTTTGACTTTTTATAATATCCATGTGCTCTAAGAAGAATCTAGTGTCATTTAATAAAGTATTATTAATATTATCATAAGTTTCAGAAATACTTCTATCAATAAGTGAATTTAATGTATATAAATCTCTACTATATTCATTTTCTTTTTTAGGATTTACAATAATATCTGCAATGTCTATAAGTACAACGCTCACTTCTTCTTGTAACTTTTTTTGAACTTCATAGATTTTATGTATATTTGTTGGAATATACATGTTTATTATGACACCTATTCCAGTCCCTATTGCAAATATTCCAGCTTCGTTTAAAATCCACTTAATAGATGTTTCTTCTTGAATGAAGTAATGGGATGCGATGACTACACACATAGCAATGACATCTTGAATATTTAATAAAAAACAAAGTGGTATAATTATAAATATAAATATTGAAAATGAAGTCAAATTATATCCTAAAATATTAAAGCATAAGTAGGAAAAAAGAGTACATAAAAGAAAACCATAAAACTTTCCAATAAAGCCTTTAAGAGTTTCTTTTTTAGTGTCTTTTACTGTAAGTAGTACTATAACTCCAGCAACCATTGAGTATTCTAATTTTAATAGCCAAGCAATAAATATAGCAAGAGAGCATCCTAAAGATAACTTTATAACTTTAAGTAAATCAATATCGTTCAAATACAAACCTCCTTTAAAATGTAATAAAAATAATTTTATCATAAAACCAATTTTATTTGAAATGGAGTTAACAATATTTTATTTAAAAAATACTGTAAAAATCGATAAAAAGATAAGCAAATAGAAATACAAAGATATCTTTTTTAATGTAAAACATTGTAGAATACAAAATATTATAATGAATATAAAATAATTATATTCTATTGAGGAAATAATATTTTATATTACTATTATATTATCGAACAATATAACTATAAATATATCTATTATTATTAACATAAAATAAAATTATATAGTTAATGTGATTTTATAATTGATTTGGTATGGAGATTTTTTTCTTTTATGTTATACTATTTATGAACACAAAAGTAAAGATTAAAATACATCAATAAAGGTGTATTATAAGCTTTAAATAGCCATATTAATGAACATAATTATTGTTCATAATAGCAAATTGGAGGAGATAAACATGAAAATTACTGAAGGATATATGCCTTTTGAAGGTTTTAAAACCTATTATCGTATAGTAGGAGAAAACACTGAAGGGAAGAAACCATTAGTACTACTTCACGGAGGACCAGGTTCTACACACAACTATTTTGAAGTATTGGATAAGGTAGCTGAGAGTGGTAGACAAGTAATAATGTATGACCAAATTGGTTGTGGAAATTCATTTGTAGAAGGGCATCCTGAGTTATTTAATGCTGACACTTGGATAAAGGAGCTTATTGAACTGAGAAAGCATCTAGGACTTGAAGAAATTCATCTATTAGGTCAATCTTGGGGAGGTATGCAGGCTATTTGGTATGCTCTTGAGTATAAACCACAAGGTATCAAGTCATACATTCTTTCATCTACTCTTTCTTCTGCAAAGCTTTGGGAGAAAGAACAAAAAAGAAGAATCTCATATATGGATGAGGCTGACCAAAAAGCATTGCTTGATGCAGTAAATACTGGAGATTACTCTAGCAAGGAATATAATGATGCGCTAGAAAAATTTATGGAAATGTATTGTGCAGGTGAAGTAACAGAAGATTCTCCTGAATGCTTAAGAAGACCTAAAAAATCAGGTTTTGAAGCATATATTGTAGGATGGGGACAAAATGAATTTTCGCCTACAGGGACACTTTCTGGATATGAGTTTACAGATAGATTACATGAAATCAAGGAACCTTGCTTAGTAACTAGTGGGGCAATAGATTTATGTTCACCATACATTGCAAAAACTATGTATGATAGAATTCCTAATAGTAAGTGGGAGTTATTTGAGTATTCAAGACATATGCCATTTGTTGAAGAAAATGATAAATATATAGAAGTTTTAACTAAATGGCTAGATGCTAACGATTAAAAATAATGTGAATTTATATAAAAAAGAGGCTGGACATATTGTCTAGTCTTTTTTTATTATTAATAGAAGTATTAAAATCTTATCTAGATTTACAGATAATGGAATTAAATTTATGTATATGTATTTAATTTTACTGTATTTTAGAAATTTTTTTATATATTGGTATAATTATTCTGTTTAAATTTGCTTAAAAAGTATATTAATTATAATAAGAAACAATTATATAAATAGGAATAGATTATTATAATTAGTATAGAGATAAAAATAATTATAGAGAGAAAGGCATATTATGGAAAAATCAAGAGTTATTGAAATGATAAAAAATAATCCTAATATTATATCTACTTTAAATAATCCAACTGATGAAATGAAACTACTAGCTATCAAAGAAAATGGGCTTGTACTAGAATATATAAATAATCCAACTAGAGAAATGCAAGAGTTAGCAATAGATAATAATGTTAGGGCGATTAAATTTGTAGATAATCCAACTGAAGATATGATGATAAAAGCAGTAAATGAGGGGTGGAGTATACTAGACTATATCAAAAATCCGACTGATAGAGTTATTAAGATGGCTATAAATCAAGCTGGATGGGCTATTAAGTATGCTAAAAATCCAAGTGAAGAACTGCAATTATTAGCAGTAAGAAAAAATTATGATTCAATAAAATTTATAAAAGAGCCTTATGAAAGTGTACAAGAAGAGGCAGTTAGAATAAGTTATGATGCATTAAGATATATAGAATCACCTAGTTATAATGCAGAAATTATAGCTATAAAAAATAATGAAGCAGCTATTGGCTTTATAACTGATTTAGATAAGAATAAAATGTTAGAGTTTTTGAAAGTTAACATTTTAGTGATTAAATATATTATAAAGAAAATATCTAAAGATGAATTAGAGGGAGTATTAAAAGACGTATTATCAAAGGAAAATGTTGAAGAAAAATATGTTAGAGATTTTTTAAACTGTAGTGTTATAGATAGGAATAGTGAAAATCTGCCAATAGATAAAATTATGTTTATTTATAAGTATGGAAGTAAGACAGCAAAAAAAATAGCTGTGGATGAGAAATTAAAGATTATGTAGGAGAGAGAAAAATGAATTTTATAGATACATTAAAAAGCGTTGACTTAATATTATCCACTGGAGAAGTTCCCTTAATAGTGGGAGAAAGTGGGATAGGAAAAACAGCTTTAGCAAAAAAACTTGCTGAAGAAAATAATTGGAGTTTAGTTGTTATTGATGGCAACCTACTTAAAGAGGGTGAAATAGGTGGTCTTCCAACTATAGAATCTTATGTAGGAGTTAATTCAAATGGATATAAGATTGAAAAGAAAACAACAGTATATGCTGTTCATAACAAATTAAGAGAAATTGATGAAGAGATATCTAAAGGTAAGAGTGTTCTTTTATTTATAGACGAGATAAATCGTTGTGAACATACAGTGCAACAAGAACTTATGAATTTAATTTTGAATAGAGAGATTAATGGATATAGGTTGCATGATGATGTAAAGATTTTAGCAGCAATGAACCCATCAAGTAAATATGGTTCAGACTTTGATTATCAAGTTGTGGATATGGATGCAGCCCAAGAAAATAGATTTGTTTGGCTGAATATGGAGAGTGAGCATACACAATGGTTAAAGTGGGCAGTTGATGAAGGAATTGAAAGAGAAGTTATAGAATTTATTTCTACTTTTCCAGAATATCTTCATAAGATAAATGAAGATGATGTAAGAGCAACTCCTAGAAGTTATGAAAGAGTATCTAAAATTTATAAAGTTTATAAAGAAAAAAACAATTCAATTCCTAGAGCAGTATTTTTAAATGTTATAAAAGGGAATATAGGTAAGGTTATTGCAGAAGAGTTTATAAGTTTTATTGAATCAGATTCTAAACCATTAATATCTTATGAAGATGTTTTTTTAGGAGAATCTATGGATGATTCTATTATAGAAAGAGTAAAAGATGAAAGTCATACAAGGCTTTATCTATCAGCTATGAATATCTTAAAAAACTTAGAATTAAATATTAAGAATGATAAATATGAATCAAATCAATATATTAATAGATTTATTGAATTTTTAAAAGTATATCCTGTAGACTTAATGATAGGAATTATGAAGGATATTAGAAACAGTTATACTGAAGTATATAAAAAAGCCATAGAAAATGAAGAGTTCGTAAAATCATATTTTGAATCTTATAGTCTAATAAGGGGATAATGTATGGAAAATTATTTTGATAAGCAAGCAAAAGAACTTTATAATAAAGCAAGTGAAATTATAAGTACTCATTCTATGCTAAAGGCAAATCGTGCGAATGAGAAATTTGATGTAGATATACCACAAGATTTTAAGTATGAGTTTTTTAATCTTATAGATAAAGTTAATTTAAGTCTTATGGAAGAAAAGGATAATTTTTATGGATATTTTTTGTTTCAGATGTCAAGAGAGATAAGATTTGATATAAGTAGCCCTACAGGTGTAAATTTTAAAGGAGCTAAATATGTTATATACTTTAATCCAATGGTTTTTTTAACACTTGATATAGAGCAAATGGAAACTACAATTAAACATGAAATTCATCACATACTATCTATGCATTTGGTGAGAGCTAAGGAATTAAAAGGAAAGTACAGTACATTAGCTATCAATATGGCAATGGACATAGTAGTAAATAAATTCTTAACTAATTTGCCACCATATGCAACTACTTTGGAATGGGTAAATTTAAAATATTCCTTAAAACTTGAGCCATATGAGCCTTTTGAATATTATGTAGAAAAAATCCAAACTGAATTAGATTTACTAGAAGAGGATGAAGATGGTGAAGAAGATGATAGTGATAAATATGGAAATATAGAAACTGAATATAGTCCAGAAAACACTCATAATATTTGGGAAGAATCTAATGATATAGATGAAAAAACTCTTAAAGAATTTACTGAAAAATTTATTAATAGTTCTCAAAAAGGTAAAATTCCTGCTTACTTAGAAAGTATGATATCATCAATTAAAAATAGTAAAGGTGAATTGCCATGGAACTTGTACCTTAATAGGATAATGGGTACAGTTGAAAGTAATAAAAAGAAGACTATAACAAGAAGAAATAGAAGACAACCAAATAGATTAGACCTGAGAGGGGAGCTTAGAAGTCATAAAGCAGAAATAGCAGTTGCTCTTGATATAAGTGGAAGTATCAGTGATGAAGAGTTTAAACAAGCGATTAAAGAAGTTCTCAATATTGTGAAAAACTATAGTCATGAAATTACGGTTATAGAATGTGATAACGAAATTAGACGTGTATACAAGGTGAGAAACGAAAAGGACCTAAAAGATAGAATTAGTATAGGTGGAGGTACTAGATTTTCTCCAGTATTTGAATATGCCAATAATAAAAAGATTAATTTGTTAGTTTATTTTACTGATGGGAAAGGTGAAAGTAAACTACAAGTAGTACCTAAAGGGTACAAGATTTTATGGGTTATTTCTGGAAGGGGAGATGAACTTTCATTGAAAGAGTCTTATGGAGCAGTTAAGAAACTTACTAAAGTCGAAATAAAGAATGAAATATTAGAGATAAACGATGTAAGAAGTGATGGATATTCAATGAATAGTCAAGCTCCAATTTTATAAGTACTCATAAAATATAAACTATTTTAATTTATATTTGCGATGTAAATCTAAAAAAATACATTAACTAGTGGTTAATGTATTTTTTTATTTTAATAATATAAGTTTTATTCACATTAAAGTCCCAAAATATGTTAAAATATAATATATAGCAGATAGTTTTGGCAAGATGAATTCAGTTGCCAAAGCTATTTTTTATTAAGGATGGTGATGTTTTTTGTTTAAGGTTGATGATTATATAATGTATGGTATGACAGGAGTATGTAAAGTCCTGGATATAACAAACGAACAGATTACAAAAGGAATAAAAAAAGAGTATTATGTGTTAAGCCCTATTTACTCTAGTAACACAGTAATAAAAATTCCTGTAGATAATGAGAAAGTACCAATGAGAAAGTTACTTTCTAAAATTAATGTTATTTCATTAATAAATGATATTCCTAATATGGATACACTATGGATAGACAATGAAAAAACAAGAAGTGAGCAATTTAAAAAAATACTTAGAAATGGTAAATGTGAAGAGTTAATAAAACTAATAAGAAGTATATATGATAATAAAGAGTATGTAAAATCTATTGGTAAAAAAACACATCAAGCAGATGACAATATAATGAAAGAAGCCGAAAGATTATTGAATGAAGAATTTGCAACTATTTTAGATATCTCTCCTGATGAAGTTAGTTCATATATATCAAGTCATATACCTCAATAAAGTATTTTATAGTATCTTTTATTTAAAAATCATAATCTAATAAAATATAATTAAAAAATACGAGCAGAATATAATTTAGATTGTAAGTATTAAAACATAAAAAATATTGAATTTAAAATAATTATACATAATTTAAATATAGACTGTAATAAATTTGAAAAAATTAATATTCAATACAAACGGTAAAATGAAGTATAAAATTAATTTTAAAATATACATTTATAAATATTTTTTTGTTGTTTTTAATCAATTTATAAAATTAGCTACTTGGATTTATAGTATGATGGTTTATCTAGGTTAAAAATTGTATAATATTATCAAATATTTTTTTATTTTAAACAAATAAGATGGATACTATATTGAATAGAATCCATCTTATTTAAATTTCATTTATAGTTATTTGTTTAGGAACTATTTTTTATATATGAAAATCTATTGTAATAGAGTGTTTTTGGATTAGGATATTTTTAAAAAAATATAATCGACAAAATAAGACTAAATATATGATAAAACTTATAATTAAGAAAATTACTGTATATTTACAGTATAACTTGAAAAATTATAGTTGTACAAAATTTGTTAATAATTTTATTAGAGTAATATGGAATGATTAAATAGTTTGTTTTTAAATAAACTTTTTCTTTTTTAGTTAAAGTGTAATTAAGATAATAAATAAATATGATTATTTATAAATGCTTCAATATTGTTAAAAGAATATTTATTAGGCATGTTTAGTTAGATTGCTTATAATATACTTGAAATAATTGTATTTATCTACATTTAGAAATTTAAGATAAAAAATGATTTTTAGAAGATAAAGTATATATAAGTTTGAAAATTTAAGAAATCTATTAAGTTAATTAAATATATAACAGTTATTTAATTAACGTAATAAATTTCTTAAATTCAATTTGAATTTTTTTATATCTTATTTACTGTCATTATTTTTAGAAAATATATCTATTTTGAAATGTATGATTTGCTTATTATATATTGAATACAAAAAGCTTATTTTAAGAAATAAATAAACTAATAAAAAGGTCAAAATTTCATTTCTAAAAAACATTCTAGGTGTTGATTTAACTTATATTTCCATACAAAATATTTTATATAATATACTTGACAAATATAATTTAAATTTTTCTAATTATTTACTGTCGATTAATCGATTTTTTCCTTGCATATAAGTATATATTTATGGTACGATTTACATGGTGAAATAAATAGGGGGAGGTGAAAAATAAATATTCGTGAAAAAGTTTTCAAATTGAGGCATTTTTGTGTGAAATACATTATAAATACATAACATAGCTTCAGTTAATATTATTAAAACGAATATGTTGATAATCACTTTAAAGTAACAGTTTTTATGTTTAGATTCACAGTGTTTAGTATAAGCTTAATTATAAGAAATAAATCTAATCTGTGAATAGATAGTAGTTTATTTGTTTAAGTTGAGAATTGGTTAGATGAAGTAATATATAGATTTAAAAAGTAAATAAAAACATTATTTTAATAAATATATGTTGCTTTATTTGAGACTCCTTTAAAAAAGCACTTAAATGTAATTATATAAGTCGCCACAAAAGGAGGAATTTAGTTTGTAAAATACTATCACGTAAAAAAATAAGAATTGCTATGGTGAAGATTTTTTCATGGTTTTAAGTAAGAATCTAATGATTTATAAATATATCTGAAAATAATGAATTTATATAATTTAACTTTATAATTAAAAAGCATATTAAATTTGTTCCATGAAAAGATAAACTCTACAAATAAAAACGCAATTATCTTAATAATTATTACAAATTGTTTTACAAAACAATGTCACCATATCTTTCATTAAAAAGAAAGAATCTGGATAAAACGTAAAAATATAAAAATACAATTAAGAAAGGATTTAAACTTATGAGCACAACAGTAAATAAGAAGGGTAAATTCCCTATAGGATTTTATATCTGTTCTACAACTTTCTCATTTGAAAGAGCAGCATATTATTCTGCTAAATTTTTAATTTATATATTCCTTACAACAGCTGTAATTCATGGTGGTCTTGGAATAGATAAGGGGCAAGCTGCTATAATGCAAGCTAACCTTGTTGCATTCACATATCTTGCACCAATCATTGGGGGATATATATCAGATAGATGGATAGGAGCTAGGTATACTATACCTATAGGTATGCTTATCATGGGAATAGGATATTATCTTGGTTCTATTGCAACTACAGTTTCTATGGTAAATGCAATGATAATATTAGTTTCAATTGGTACTGCATTCTTTAAAGGAAACGTATCAGCAGTAAATGGACAGCTTTTTGATAATCAAGAAGAGCTTGATACAGCATTCTCAGTACAGTATTCTTTTGTTAACATAGGTTCTTTTATTGGAACTACAGCAGTTGGGATACTTTATGCTAAGACATTTGCAAAAAATGGTGTGCTTGGATTCTCTCAATGTTTCTTCATAGCAGCTGTACTTTGTGTAATAGGTGCTATATGGTTCACATATGGATGGAGATTCCTTGGAAATGCAGGAAAGAGACCATTTAAAGAAGGTGTAGTTGCTGAAAAAGTTGAAGCAAAAGATAATTCGCCTCTTACAGGTATGGATAAGAAGAGAATTTGGGCTATTATACTTATTTCATTCTTCTCTGTAGTATTCTGGTTATTCTGGTACTTAACTTATCTTGCAGTTTATGATTATGGTGCAGCATTTGTAGACATGACTATAGGAGGGTTTGAGATTCCTCTTGCTTGGTTTGACTCATTAAATGCACTTGTATGTATAGTATTAGGGCCAGTTCTTGGAGCATTATGGTTCAAACTTGCTAGTAGACCACAAGGAGATATAAGTTTATTTAAAAAGACAGGTCTTGGATTAACATTCTTAGGTCTTGCATTCTTAATGCTTGTTGGAGCAGAACTTTCAAGAGGTGTTGGAGCTCCTGAAACTGCTAAAGCTAGTATAATATGGATAATAATGTTTGGTATACTTCTAAGTTTTGGAGAAATGTTATTCTCACCACTTGGTAACTCTTTCGTAAGTAAGTATGCACCTAAGAAACTTCTAGGTGTTCTTATGGGAGTATGGACATTTGCAACTTTCTTAGCTGGTCAAGGATATGGATATATATATGCATTCACTCTTAAATTTGATATGATTAAGGTATACACTGTAATTCCAGTAATACTATTTGTTGCAGCTATACTATTATTCTTATCTGATAAGACATTAAGTAAACTTGTTGAGGATGATAAATAATTATTATTTTATATAGATTAATCTACAGTAATCATATTGTATTAGGTTAATTTGTAACTAATTAATAATAAAAAGATTTGCTCTTAAGTATGATATTATTATATATATTAGAGTAAATTCATTAGAAAATAGATAAAAAAATACTAGTCTTAATTGACTAGTATTTTTTTTTATTAAATTAGATAAAGGCTTAATACATAATTTCTCCACTTAAAACAGTATAAGCACTTCCCCCAATTTTTACAGAAGATATATTATTATTTTCTTTTTCTATATTTACATATACTTTTCCAGGTCTGTTTATAAAATTACCTTCCTCACCAATAAAACTAGTTTTTTCTAAAATATTATGTTGTACTATATAAGATGATACACAAGCATTTCCAGTTCCACATACAGGGTCTTCTGTAACTCCAACATATGGTGCAATAGATCTTAAATGATAGTCACATTTTTTATCTATAGTCTCTATGCAAAATGGAGTTATACCAATTATGTTATTTTCACCACTAAATTTTTTGATTTCATTTAAGTCTGGAGAAATATTTTTTAAATCATCTAAAGATTTTAATCCAAATACAAGCCACCAAAGTCCGGTATTTACCTTCATAATTGGATATTCAAGAAGTCTATCTTCATTTACACCTATCATTTTCGCAAGTTCTTTTCTGTAGTTATCTAAATTTCCAAATTCAGGAGGATTTTGCTCCATCATAAATATATTTTCATTATCTATTTCTTTAAGTTCTACGGATAGCACACCAGCTTTTGTTTCTTGATAAAATATATTTTTATTAGTATCAAGTTTTCCCTCTTCTAAAAGTGCATGAAAAGCTCCTACTGTTGCATGACCACATAAATCAACTTCTAAACCAGGTGTAAAGAATTGCACTTTGAAATCTGCTACATTTGATTTTGAAACGAATGCAGTTTCTGATAAGTTCATTTCTTTAGCCACATTTTGCTTGATTTCATCAGAAATATTGGATGCATCAGTAACTACACCAGCAGGATTTCCACCAAAAGGTACAGTTGTAAAAGCATCAACTTGTTTAATCTTAATTTTGTTCATTTTTGAAACCTCCCTTTGTTTTTTCTGAAATATAAATTTCATGTTTTATGTATTGAGTTCCAATATATAAAATATTAGAGTTTTTTGTCCAAATTGAAATAGCTTCACTTCCTTCAGATAAGTTTCCTGTCAATATTTCATTGTTATCTACAATTAAAATCATTCCTTTGTAAAGCTTTTTATTTTCAAGTGTAGTATCATTTCCTCCATGAATATGAACATTACTTAGACCTTCAAGCATTTTATTTTCTAAAAGTAGTATTTCAACATTAATATTTTTTTTACAAGCAACTAGAAGGTCATTTTTTAGTTCAAGAATTTCTTCATAAGGACAAGAAATTATAATCTCTTGACTTGCATTGTTTATCATTTCTGTTGCTTTTTTTAAGATATTTTTATCACCTTTTATATTTAAAACATATTCTATATTCTTACCTTTATTTAATACCTGTAAGTTATCATTTAGTTTGTCTATAGAATTATTAAATTCTTCTTTTTTATTTTTTAATAATTCACTAGGATTTACAGGTACATATTTAATGGGGTCAGTTCCAACATTGATAATTATATTATTGTTTATTAGTCTTGTTATATTTTCATAGACTTTTGATTGTGGGACACCTGATAATTTGCTTATCTCGTATCCTGTTAAAGGATTTTCTTTTAATAATGCTATGTATATTTGAGATTCATATTTTGTAAATCCTATATTTTGTAACTCATTAACTATATCATCCATAGGTAAACTCCTTTTATAAAATATTAGTAACTACATAGGTAGTTATTAATTAGATTTTATAACTTAAATAGTGAAATGTCAACTAGAATTAAGTGAAAAATAAAAGTTTATAGTATAAATATTTAACATTACAATTATACCTGGTGTAAGATTAAGGCTATTAAAAATGAGTAGTTACAAAAAAG
The DNA here is from genome assembly GCF_020657835.1 of Clostridioides sp. ZZV14-6387. Taxonomy (NCBI): domain Bacteria; kingdom Bacillati; phylum Bacillota; class Clostridia; order Peptostreptococcales; family Peptostreptococcaceae; genus Clostridioides; species Clostridioides sp. ZZV14-6387. The sequence goes on along the minus strand of NZ_JAGWCW010000001.1, from coordinate 114,013 downwards.
TGACTAATTGAACTGTTACATGGGTCGTAGTATATTAATATCAAGAAAACAATAAAGGAGATATATGTTATGTCAAAAATAATAAATAACAATGAATTTATAAACGAAGTAGAAAATAAAGATGGATTAGTGGTTGTAGATTTCTTCGCAACTTGGTGTGGACCTTGTAAGATGTTATCACCAGTATATGAAGCATTAGGAAATGAGATGGCTGAAAAAGCAAATTTTTTAAAAGTGGATATAGACCAAAGTATAGAATTAGCTCAAGAATTTGAAGTATCTACAGTACCAACTGTAATAATATTTAAAGATGGAAAACCTGTAGATAGATTAATAGGATTCATACCTAAAGATAATTTGAAAAAGAAAGTTGAATCATATATGTAATTAAAATAAATCTCATATGCAAACAAAAAACTCATCACAGTGAGTTTTTTTGTTTATATTTATATAATATAAATCGTTGAAGTGGTTACAAATAAGTGCCTAATTGTTAATGATATTATCTAATGATATATTATTTATATAAAAGAAAAAGGAAAGGTTATTAAAAATAAAAATTCAATGTAAAAAGGTGAATTCTAGTAGATGAATTCACCTTTTTACATTGAATATTATATAGATTTTGTATAAAAAATGTATCTCTTTTGATGATTAAAAGTATTTTGATATAGTTCATTTTTTATGTGGCAATAAGATTAATCTTTATCTATTGCTGAAAAAGAATAGAAAAATCTTATTTAAAAGCCAAAGTTTTAATAGCATATATAAATCTATCTATCTCATCAAAAGTATTGTACATTCCTAAACTTATCCTAACAAGACCTACAGGATTTTCCCTCATAAATCTGATGTATGCTTCTTTTGAGCTTATACCTAATAGTCTTTGTACATAAATATCTGCTCCTACTAATCCAGCTCCAGTTTCTATTCCAAAGTTATTAACTAGATATTTTGCGACATCTTTATAATACATATTACTTATATTGAAAGATATATTTGGGATAATTACATTGTTTGATTTATCTCCATATATTATCACGTTGGGTATTTTCTTCAATTCTTCTTTAGTATATAAAAATAATTCTCTTTCATATCTTGAAATTCTGCTTAGACCAATTTTATTTAAAGTATTTAGTGCTTTTCCCATTGCAAGAGTTCCAAAATATTCTGGATATCCTGCTTCAAAACGCTGTGGGATATTTGCATATATTATTTTGTCGTCGGATACAAACTTGGTAGAACCTGAGCCATATAGTGCAGGAGTAAATTTTTCAAAGAATGATTTAGGGCCTACTAGAGCACCTCCATTTAGTGGGGAATAGCATTTATGCCCACTAAAAACAATAAAATCTATATGCTCATCACATTCATATGGCATCATTGAAAAAGGTTTGTGCTGAATTACTTGAACAATATCTACTAATATCTTGGCACCATACTTATGAGCCATTCTTGCTATTTCATATATAGGAGTGGTTATACCTGTAACATTACTAGCACCTGTGACTGTAACAAGAGATACATTACCAGCATTATTTTTAAGCATATTTTCTAATTGACACAAATCAAGTTCTCCTTTTTCTGTAATTCCAACAACCTTTGTAGGAAAATTAACTTTAAAAGGCAGATAATTAGCCATATGCTCCATTGCTGTAGTAATAACAAGTTTATTTGAATTTTCTTTCTTAAAAAATTCTGCTAATAAGTTGATTCCCTCTGTAGCACTTTTCACATAAATAACAGAGTCTTTTTCTTTATCTCCATCAATAAGCTTGAGAATAGTATGTCGTACATTCTCATATTCTAAAGTATTTTTTTCTGAGATTATTCCTGGAGCATTGATATAAGTAAGCCAAGGAATCTCACAATTTAAATTATCTACCACGTTTTTTAAAACTAATGGAGTAGCAGAGTTGTTAAAATATATTCTTTTAACAGTTTCACCATTTTTAGTTTTAACTTTAAGATTTGCACCTTCAATGTATTCTAATAAATCCATGAATGGCATAAAAAAACTCCTTATCTAATAAACTATTTTATTTTTTATTAAACAAGCTTAAGTTTTAATCAAGAGCTTGTTTAATATATGTTATGTTTTTAGAAGAGGTTTTGTTAATTAATGCCTATTAAATTGTTTGTTGATTTTATTAATATTTGTGAATTGATTATTAAATATCTTACTAGAGATATTTAAAGGCTGGATTGAGTCAACTCGAATTTGACAAGTACAAATATTTAAATAATAATAAAGTTGAGTTTTGTTTAAAATATAAATAGTTATAGAGTTAGATTAACATTCAGTAAACATTCATTATATATAATAAAGAGATTGATATTTTATTTAGGAGATGATTATATGAGAGTATTAATAATAGAAGATAATAAGGAACTTTCTTATAATATAAAGTCAGGTCTGGAAAATGAAGGGATTGTAGTAGATATAGCAAATTGTGGATTAGATGGAGAAGAAAAAGCATTTATAAATGACTATGATGCTATATTATTAGATTTAAATTTACCTGATAAAGATGGAATAGAGATATTAGAATTTTTTAGAAGCAATAATCTAAATACTCCAATAATAATTGTAACTGCGAGAGATGGAGTAAATGAGTTAGCTAAAGGTCTTGATTTAGGTGCTGATGATTATATAGTAAAGCCATTTCAAATTATAGAATTAAGAGCGAGGATACAAGCTGTTATAAGAAGATTTTATGGTAGAACAAATCCAGATATAAAAGCAGGACCTATTACAATAAATCCAGCATCAAGAAAAGTGTATGTATATGATAAAGAAGTAAAGTTGGGGACTAAAGAATTTGATATAGCAGAATATATTGCAAGTAGATATCCAAATATTGTATCAAGTATAGATATATCAGAACACGTTTATGATGAATATTTTGACCCATTATCATCTGTATTAAGGGTACATTATAGCTAGATTAAAAAAGAAATTAAAAGAAGAGGCAGGTAAAGAGATAATAATAACAACTAGAGGGATAGGATATTCTATATGCAAGGATTAAAAGATAAAAAAACTATAGTGTTAATCTTATATTCTGTTATAGTTTTTATAATTTTTACAATAGGTATAAATTATATTATAAACACACCTGATACAGATAAGAACTCGGTTTATAAAGAACTAACTCCATTTAATGGTGAGATAGCCCTAGATAATGTGTATGATACAGATAAAATAGCAATGAATAATTATAATTTAATACTTAAGAATAATTTTAATGTAGTGATGATACTATTTTTTGCTTTTATAGTAACATCTAACTTTATACTTTTAGCGATACTAAATCGATTGGAATTTAAAGAAAGAATAGAAATATTGAATAATATAAATAACATTAAAGATGAGAATGAAATATTGAGTATAGACCCTATTATGTCTAGAGTATATAAAGATTTAAAAAATAAATTTGATTCTCATATTGAGGATTATAAAAGATTGAATTCATATCTATCACATGAACAAAAAAATGCTATATCTATATTGAGAACAAGTTTAGAGCTTGATGGAAATAAGGAGTTATTAAATACTCTTGATAAAGTTTCAAATAGCGTAGAAGATGTACTTGCAATAAGTGATATAAAAAATAATGAGGATATGTATGAGGTTGATATAGCCTTAATATGTGCACAAGTATGTGATAATTATTCTAAAGTGTATAGTAATTTAAAATTTGATTTTGATGAAGATGAAAATATGAGTATCTATGGAAAAGAAAAGTGGATTTATAGAGGAGTATCCAATCTTTTAGATAATGCAATAAAGTATGGAGAAGGTAAAGATATATATGTAAATGTAAAAAATCAAAAGGGCAGTGTTATTGTATTGGTAAAAGATAATGGTATTGGAATGAATAAACATCATATAGATAAAATATTTTATGATAGATATAGAATAAATGAACTAAATAAAGATGGATATGGTATAGGTCTTAGCTTAGTAAAGCATGTATGTAATTTATGTAATGGCTTTATATGGGTTGAAAGTAAAGAAAATAAAGGCTCAACATTTTATTTAGTATTTAAAGAATATAGGTAAGAATTAATGAAAATTATAATAATATTGCTAACATAGTATTCAATTAATAAGAGGAGATATAAAGTGTATATTTTAAATAATGCAATCAAAAATTTGATTAGAAATAAAGTTCATAGTTCATTTAGTATAGTTATTATGTTATTAATGGTTTTATCAATAGCTATTTTCTCAATAATAAATTTAAGTACATCTATTATAAAGCAAAAATATGAGAAAAAACTTGAGTCAGAGGTTAGCATTAAAATTAATGAAAAAAAGATTGTCCAAAATGATTCAGCAGAATCTTTGAGAGGATATGATATTTTAAATTTGGACGACTATCTAAATTTTTCAAAATCAAAATATGTAAAAAAAATATCACTTATAGGGAATCTTATGGTATATCTCGACAATAATAAAAAACATGTAGTTAGGAATGATAAAAATCTTGTCTATGATAACATAGTAACAAACTATGTAGTTATGGGATTTACGGATAAAAATACAAGTCTCAAATACTATAATTTAGATATAAGTAAAGGAAGAGTATTTCAAAACGAAAATGAGTGTATAGTAAGTGAAGGTTTTTTAGAAACTAATAAGTTTAAGGTTGGAGATACAATATCTTTGCTAAATGATTATGGTACTAATGTGAAGTTAAATCTAAAAATAGTAGGTCTATATAAGAAAAAACATAGCAATAAAGTAGAAAATACTCAAGACATAAGTACACACAACAATATATTAACCTCATATGACACTTTAGTTGAGTTTGAAAAAAAGATTAAACCAGAAAATCAGATACTTTATACAAGTGCTAGTTTTTTACTTAAAGATTCTAATAGTAGAAAGGTTTTTGAGGAAGAATTAAGAAATAAGGGGCTAAGTGAAATCTATAAAGTTACTATAGATGAGTCAGCATATTATAAATTAATGACACCAATAAAACATTTGTCTAGTGTAGCTTTTACATCTACTCTTGGAATATTAGTGTTAGGGTCGATATTATTGATGGTAAGCTATGTAATATCAATAAAAAAAATAAAATATGATATAGGAGTATTGATACTAATTGGAATGTCTAAGTTTAAGATAATTAGAAGTTTTATTTATGAAAGTATCATAATGGTTTTTATATGTATTATACTTGGATTAGGAATTGCAAGTATATCAGAAAAAGCAATATCAAATTATGTTTTTGAATATCAATATAAATACAATATAACATATAATGACTATTTATCTGATTATGTGGGAGATATAAATATAAATGATAATAGTATCAAGCAAGAAATGAAAAGTTTAAAAGATAAATCTATTTTAAATTTTATTCTTAATATAATTATTATGGCAATGATATTTATATTGTTGAATGGTGTAATACCAATATATAGTACAATTATGTACAAGCCAATACAAATAATTTATGATATAAATTAGGTGATGCAGATTGCCAATACTTAAATTAATTGATGTTAATTATAAATATGAGGGCAGTAGTAAGTTTGTATTAAAAGATGTGAATGTAGAATTTGAAACTGGAAAAATGTATGTTATTATAGGAAAAACTAGAGCAGGAAAGAGTACTTTGTTATCTACAATAGCAGGTCTTAATGATTGTAGTAGTGGAAGTATTATATATAATGGTGAAAATTTAAAAAGTATAAATAAAAATATTTATAGAAGTAAACATATAGGTGCAATATTTAAAGACTATAATCTGTTAAATAATGCTACTGTTTTAGATAATATTATTCTGACTATGCTAATTGGTGGAAATAGAGAAAAGAATAAGAATGAAATTATATATAAGATTCTAGAAAAAGTAGGAATTGATAAAGAGAAAGTAAACTGCAAAGTGAAAGATTTATGTCACTATGATAAGAAGAAAGTCTGTATTGCTAGGGCACTGTCTAATAATCCAAATTTAATAATTTGTGATGATATTATAGAAAATGTTGATGATAAAAGTGAAAAAAGTTTTGTAGATGTATTTTATGAACTAGCATCTAAAGATAATAAATGTGTGATAATAGCTACAACTTTTGATAGAATTGCTTTATATGCTGATGAGTTATGGGGAATAAATAATGGAAAATTAATGTTTATAAAAAGTAGAGATAATGAGATAGATTAAACTATTAAATTACACGAAAATGAGCTACAGTTGGGGGAAACTGTAACTCATTCTATTTTGGGGGAGATAGGTTGAACTTATTGGTTATCCGTATCATGTTTTTAGTATAGTCACTTATTTAAATTTATATACATTTTTTTATAAATTTTACATAAAATGTTAAATATTCATTGAAGATAGTAATAGACATGAATAGTAATCTTATAAAAATAGTAAAGATGTAGCTAAAATAAAAGAAATGAAAATGCATTGTAAATAATTAAAAAAAGTATTTTTAAAGTTATAGGAGATAAACAAGTACTATAATTCAACAGAAAAACAAAAAATATAATACAAATAAAGTTATAAAAAATATTATAAAAAATATAGTCTAATTTATGAAAATTAAAAGTTATATTATTTAATACATATATATTTGAGAAAATATTAGCAATACACTATAATCTGAATTTCAATAAAAGCATATATTTTTTAAATTAAAATACTTAAAAATACTGGAAAATAATTAAAAATTAGTTTTAGAAGATAAAATATAGAGTAATTTTAATTAATTGAATACACAAAAGAAATACTTGAATATATTTAAATAAAAAAACGATAAAATATGACAATTTAATTAAGGGAATTTAAAATATTTTGTTATTGTAGTATTATAGGGGAAAATGCAAAATATATTCGAAAATGAAATTTTAAATATTGACATTAAATTAAATATAATATACTATGTAATTGTGATGAGAGATTTTTTTTAGAGGGGATTTATAGTGAATATAAAAAAAATATTTAATAACAATGTAGTAGTAAGCTCCCTAGAAGATGGCACAGAAATAATTATTACTGGTGCTGGAGTTGGATTCAAGAAAAAAGTAGGAGATTTGATAGATGAAAATTTGATTTCTAAGAAATATTTTGTTCAAGATAATCAAAAAGACAAATACAATCAAATACTTAACAAGACCTCTATTGAATACTTTAAAATTTCAGAAGAAATTATAGAAAAGGCTAATGAAGTTTTAAATACTCAAGTGAATGATTCAATAATATTAGCCTTAACTAGTCACATAGAATTCGCTGTCCAAAGAGAAAAACAAGGTATAAAATTACCAAACTTAATATTGAATGAGACAAAACAACTTTATAGAGAAGAATTTGAATTTGGGTTATGGGCAATTGATGAAATTGAAAAAAAGATAGGAATAAAATTGCCTGAAGATGAAGCTGGATACATAGCTATTCATATAATCAATGGGTTGGAGAATTCTCAGAAGGATGAAGGTATTAATATACTAGAGTTTTCAAAACAAGTTATTCAGATAATTGAAGAAGTACATGGGTTTAAATTAGATGTAAATTCACTAAATTACACTAGACTTATAACTCACTTAAAGTTTTTTGTTCAAAGGATTCTAAGAAAAGAAACTTATAAAGATAGTGATATTGAAGATATGTATAAGTTGGTGAATAAAAATTATAATAAACCTAAAATATGTACTGAGGAAATTGCAGCATTGGTATTAGACAGATTTGAATATAAAATTAGTAAAGAAGAAGAATTATATCTAATGATTCACATAAATAAAATAACAAACAGTGGTTGTTAGGATTGTAACTGATAAGCAGGCAAAACCTAAGTCATTGAACTTAACTATTAGATTAAGTTTTTTGATTTAGGCTTTTTTATTAAATACAGACAGTGAGTTTTAGGATTGTAACTGGTTAAGCAGGCAAAACCTAAATCATTGAACTTAACTATTAGATTAAGTTTTTTGATTTAGGTTTTTTTATTAAATACAAGCAGTGAGTTTTAGGATTGTAACTGGTTAAGCAGGCAAAACCTAAATCATTGAATTTAACTATTAGGTTAAGTTTTTTGATTTAGGTTTTTTTATTAAATATAGACAGTGAATTTTAGGATTGTAACTGATTGAGCAGGCAAAACCTAAATCATTGAACTTAATTATTGGATTGAGTTTTTTGATTTAGGTTTTTCTATAAATTTGATTATGTTTTTAGATGAAAATAGGAGGGTAAAATTATGAAAAAAAATAAGTTAGGTTTATGGAACTTCTTCCAAATGTTAGGAAAAACGTTTATGTTCCCAATAGCACTACTTAGTGTTTCAGGGATGATGTTAGGACTTGGTGCAGGTTTTACAGACCCTAAGATGATTGCCATGGTTCCGTTTTTAGGAAATGAATATGTCAACATGATTTTAAATTTCATGCTGACAATAGGATTATTTGCATTTAATAATTTGGGAGCATTATTTGCAATGGCAATTCCATTGGGATTATTAAAAAAAGAAAAAGAGTTTGGAGCTTTTTCAGGTCTAGTAGGATTTATAGCAATGCATATAGGTACGAATTTTTATTTAACAAGAGCTGATTTATTAGTACCAGTAGACCAAATGTCAACTAATGGTCAAGCTATGATTATGGGAATACAAACATATAATACAAGTGTTTTAGGTGGTATTGTAGCAGGTCTAATTGTTTATGCAATATATGATAAAGTTAGTAATTTAAAAATGCCAGAATCATTAGGATTCTACAGTGGGCCAAGACTAGTTCCAATTGTGAGTTTAATAGTTATGAGTATTGTCGGATTATTAATACCTATTGTTTGGCCACCATTTTTCAATGCATTCCAAAATTTAGGAAAATGGATTTCTTCAGCTGGGCCATTGGGATATTTCTCATACGCAGTGGCAGAAAGAGTTACAATTCCATTTGGATTAAATCATCTTGTAACATCTGTATTCCGTTTTACACCAATAGGTGGAACTGCTGTTATTGATGGAGAAACATACTTTGGTACATTGAATATGTTTATGGCATATGTAGAGAATAATCAGATTATACCTCTTGATTTAGCTGGTAAAATGGAACAAGGTAAATTAATGATTCAATATGGATTAGCTGGTGCTGCATTAGCTATATATCGTACAGCAAAACCAGAAAATAGAAAAGCACTTAAGGGGCTTTTAATATCAGGAGTGTTGACAGTTATTATAGGTGGTATAAGTGAGCCAATAGAATTCTTATTCTTATTTATCTCACCAGCATTATTTGCTTTCCATACATTTATGAATGGTTTAGCAAACATGGTACTTCCATACTTAGGTGTATTAATGGGATTCACAGGAGATTTAATTGCATTCATAAGTTTTGGTGTGTTAAGAGGAACAGCTACAGGATGGCCAATAGCAGTATTAGTAGCAGCTTTATACTTTGCAATATACTATTTTGTATTTAAGTGGGCAATTATTAAGTTTAATATAAAGACTCCAGGACGTGAGGATAAAGAGCTAAAAGTATCTGAAGGAAATGGTTCAGATTTTAAAAATTTATCTACATATAAAGGACAACAGATGATAGCTGCGTTAGGTGGGCAATCTAATATATTATCATTAGACAATTGTGTAACTAGATTACGTTTAAAATTAGAAGATGTATCATTGATAAATGAGGATGCAATTAAAGAAGCTGGTGGTATAGCAGTTGTTAAATTGGACGAGCACACAATACAAGTGATTATAGGAACTCAAGTGTACTCTTTAAGAAAGCAAATGGATAAGGCTATGGAAGGTCATTTGGAGGCATGTAATGATTAACTTTGATAAAAAAATAGACCGATTGGGTACATATTGTACCCAATGGGACTATGTAGAAGATAGATTTGGAAAAAAGGGATTACTTCCTTTTACAATATCAGATATGGATTTAGAGTTTCCATATGAAATAACAGAAGTTTTGCAGGAAAGATTGAATCATAGAGTTTTGGGATACAGTAGATGGAAACATGAGGATTTTAGAGATTCAGTTACGAATTGGTACACTAAAAGGTTTAATTGTAATATTGATGGTAATTGGATATATTATAGTCCTAGTGTAATGTACTCAATTAGTAAACTTATTGAGATATTCAGTGATGAGGGAGATGGAATTTTGATAAATACTCCTGCATATAATGCTTTTTATGATGTTATAGCAAATAATAATCGTAATATTATAAAATCACCTCTTGTAAATGAAGATGGATTCTATTTGATTGATTTTGATGATTTCGAGAAAAAGTGCAAAGAATCTAAGATATTTATTTTATGTAATCCCCATAATCCAACTGGAAGAGTGTGGAGTGAGTTAGAACTTGCTAAGATGATAGGTATTTGTAAAGACAATAATGTAAAGATAATATCAGATGATATACATATGGATATTGTGTATGATAATAGAATGACTCCTATTTTAAAGGTTGCAGAAAGCTATTTAGATTCTATATTTATTTGTACATCAGCATCGAAGTCTTTTAATATACCAGCATTGACTGGGTCATATGTGATTATACCAAATGAAAGTACGAGAAATAAATTTGAAAATATCACTAGATATCGTGATTTTGTAAACTCACCTGCAATACTGGCAATACTAGCAACAATGGTTTGTTATAATGATTGTGAATATTGGTTGGATGAGTTATTAAAATATCTTAAAGATAATCTTGAATATACAATTAAGTATATAAAGGATAATTTAGAGCCATTAAAGTTGGTTATGCCAGAAGGTTGTTATTTTGCTTGGATAGATTTTTCTGACCTTAAGGTAAGTAGTGAGATATTTCAAAAGTTATTGATGGATATTGGAGAAGTAGCTATTATGTCAGGAAATGTATATGGTGAAGAAAGTGAGTTTTATTTACGATTAAACGTAGCCTGTTCAAGGGAGAAGCTTGAAGATGGTTTAAATAGAATTAAAAAAACTATAGATTATATTGCAAAAAATATTTAATATAGAAAGGGAGATAGTTATGAGCTATTTAAAAACAATGGTTGATGTTATGACTACTGAAATGAATGCCATAAAATGTTTAATAGATGAAGCAGGTATTGAATATGAAAGTATAGTTAATGAAATTGCCAACTGTGAAGGTAAAGTGATTTTTATGGGTGTAGGTAAATCTGCACATATAGGTAAGAAATTGGCAGCTACATTTGCCAGTACTGGGACACCAAGCTTTTTTGTACATGCAACAGAGGCAGTACATGGAGATTTGGGAATGATTGAAAGCAAAGATATTACAATTCTAATCTCAAATAGTGGAAATTCTATGGAAGTAGTGAATTGTATAAAGTATGTTAAAGCAATTGGTTCTAAAACAATTGCATTTACTTCAAATAGAAATTCAGTATTGGCAACAGAGTGTGATTATGCTTTAATATATCCAGCAAAGGATGAAGCAGACCACTTAAATTTAGCACCAACAACATCATCTACGATTACTTTAGTTTTAGGAGATTCTATTGCATGTGCATTATCTAAAAATAGTAATTTTGATTCAGCTGATTTTTATAAATACCATCCAGGAGGAAGTCTAGGTGAGAAACTAAAAGCAGCTAATAATGGTTAAAAGTAAAGAAGGAGAGTATGTTTTATGTTCAAAATGTTTAAAAAGAAATCAATAAAGTCGCCCATATCAGGGAAAGTAATAGAATTATCTAAAATTCCAGATGCTGTATTTTCTCAAAAACTTATGGGAGAAGGTGTAGCTATAGATTCTACAGGAGACATTGTTTATGCGCCACTTAATGGAAAGATAGCAGTAATAGCAGAAACTAAACATGCATTTGTAATAGAATTAGAAAATGGAATGGAGCTTCTTATTCATGTTGGTCTAGATACGGTAAATCTAAAAGGCGAAGGGTTTGAAGCGTTAGTAAGTGTGGGTGAACAGGTCAAAGAAGGAACACCAATGTTGAAGATTAACCGTTCTTTGATTGAATCAAAGGGTATATCACTTATTACTCCAGTTACAATAACTAATTATTCAGAGTACAATATGAATACATATAATGTAGGTAATAGTGTTGAAGGTGGAAAAGACACTATAATTGAGTTTAAATAAAAAACTAAAATATAGGATTAGTATCTATAAATTTATATTTTATAAGATTAATCACATAGGTTTGTTGGATAAAAAGAAATTCTTTAATTATTAATTGAGGAATTTCTTTTTTTATATTCTAATTTCAAATTAATAAATAAACGAATTTCATAAACAAAAAATGAAAATGTTGACTATATAAATAAACTTTAATATAATATATCTATGTAAAACATAAACTATAGAATGGAGATATACATATGAAAATTGAAAATCTTTCTATCAATGATATTAAACAAGGTTATGTATTTAATGATGAGTTAAATTGTTATATTTGCATTACATGTGCAAAAACATATGAAATGGGAGAAATATACAGAATAGATGATAGATTCTTTGAAGCTTCAAAGGCTATTGAATTGCATATGGAATTAGAGCACAGTGATTATTTAGAAAAAATGATTAATGGTGATTCAAAATATAACACACTGACTGAAAATCAAAAACAATTATTTCAATTATTTATTAGTGATTTACCGGATAAGGAAATTGCAAAAAAGGTTGAAGTATCTACATCTACTATTCGTCATCAAAAATTTATGTTTAGAGAAAAAGCAAAACAGGCTAAACTGTATTTAGCATTATATGAGTCTGTATTTGAAGAAAAATCTAATAGAGGTAGTACTATAATACCAATCCATGAACATGCTAAAATGGTTGACGAAAGATATGTAGTAACTGAAGAGGAGAGAAAACACATTTTAGAGACTTCCTTTGAAAGTATGAATCCTCTAAAATTAAAAGTATTTTCCTCAAAGGAAAAGAAAAAAGTTGTAATTTTATCTAAGATTTTGGAAAAATTTGAGTATGGTAAGCAATATTCAGAAAAGGAAGTCAATCAGATTTTAAAATCTATATATAATGATTTTGCAACAATTAGAAGATATTTAATTGAATATGGTTTTATGAGTAGAAATAAAGAATGTACAAAGTACTGGTTAACATAATGCTAATGGAAAAGTCTACCAATATATAATATTATTTTTACTTTGTTAATTCTGGAAGGAGTTAAATATGAATAATGAATTGAAATGTATTTTATACAGTAAAGGTGTAGATATTGTTCGTTTTATTGATATATCTGAATTTCCAGCAAGTCAAACACATGGTTTTTCTAAAGCAATTTTATTTTGTATAGGATTATCAAAAAAATTCGTTACAGATATATATAATAACTTACCTACAGATAGTGATGATTTCTTAGAAAAAGAGGAGAAAGTAGAAGAGTTAGCTGATTGGATTTCAAAATATATTCAAGATAAAGGTTATAAAGCTTATTCTCAATCAGAAAAAAATAATCTAGAACATGGATATTCTGAAAAGGGTTATATTAATCCAACAATGCAATCAGGTATTAGTACTTTACCACATAAGACAATAGCAAATATTAGTGGTCTTGGATTTATGGGAAAAAATAATTTGTTTGTAACTGAGGAATATGGTTGTGCTTTTAGCATGTGTACTGTGCTTACAGATGCTCCAATTTCTGTTGAAAGATATCCTTTAATGGATTCGAAGTGTTCAGATTGTAATATTTGTGTAGAAAACTGTCCTGCAAAAGCTATACATGGAAATGAGTGGGCTTTGCCAGGTAAAAGAGAGTCTCTTATTGATATTTCAAAGTGTTTTTGTGTATTGAAGTGTATGATGAGTTGTCCATGGTCATTAAAATATGCAAACCAGAAATAAGTCTACTAGATATTAAATAAATAAACCAATCGCCTTAATATATTAAGTATATAGATACTTATAATAATGAAATTAAACTTAATAGATATTTTCTATATAAGAAAAATGGTCACAATATGTCAAATTGACCATTTTTTTGATATAATTAAAAATACAAATAACTTAGTAACAAAGGAGGTAGAATTTGAATTTTTTAAAAAAATATCCTATACCTATTGCAAGTCTGATTTTATCAATATTTACTTTAGGTAACTTATTACAATCTTATAGTGAATCATTACGTAATGTAATTGGATTTATAGGATTTGTTTTATATGCAATTTACATAGTAAAAATAGTATTACTAAAAAAGGGTGTTAAAGAGCAATTAGAAAACCCCTTAATATCAAGTACATTTCCAACTATAACAATGGCAACGATGATATTTGCTACATATGTAAAACCATTATCTTTAGAATTAGGTATTGTAATTTGGAGCATCGGAGTTGTAGGTCATATTGTGTTGATAATCTTATTTAGTAAGAAATTCTTAGTTAAATTCTCAATAAAAGCAGTATTTCCATCTTGGTATATAGTCTATGTTGGGATAGTTGCAGCAAGTGTTACAGCACCAGCATTTAATCAGTTTTTAATAGGTAAAGTTGCTTTTTGGATAGGATTTATATCTTATATAGTTCTTATACCAGTAGTTTTAAAAAGAGTGTGGATAATCAAGGAAATGCCTGAACCATCTTTACCAAGTATAGCTATATTAGCTGCACCAGGGTCATTACTATTGTCTGGATATATTAATTCTTTTTCAGATAAGAATAGTGTAATATTATACTTGTTATTTATACTTTCGATTGTATTTTATATTATAGTTTTGGGGTATTTACCAAAATTATTAAGATTGCCTTTTTATCCAAGTTTTGCTGCATTTACATTCCCTATGGCAATAAGTGCAATGGGTATGAAACTAATGAATGGTTATCTAACTAAATCAGGCCATCCTGTAAGTTGGATTTTATATGTTTCTAAACTAGAAGAGATAATAGCTACAGTGATTATTTTGTATGTTTTAGTTTTATTTATTATATATCTTAGTAAATCAGAAACTACATCTAAAGCTAAATAAAAATTATTAAATATACGTATTTAGTAAAGATATTAATATCAATGGATGAAAGTGATATGAATTTTAGAAATTTAATTTAGCTTAATTTTATTGGAGGATAAACAAATGAAAACAAAAGAGGAATATGTAAAAGAGGTTAGAGCAATAGCAGAAGAATACTTTAGAAAAGGAGAGTTTTTTTGTTCTGAAGCAGTTCTTCAAACAATAAATGATGCTTTAGGACAACCTTTGAGCCCCGAGATAACTAAGTTAGCATCAGGATTTCCAATAGGACTTGGAAAAGCACAATGTCTTTGTGGAGCAATATCTGGAGGTGAAATGGCTTTAGGTATTGTATATGGAAGAGTTCATGGTGAAACTATGAATCCAAAGATGTTTGAATATGCTAAGGATTTACATGATTATATTAAGAAAGAGTATGGTGCAACATGTTGTAGAGTTATTACAAAGAAGTGGGATGGTGATAACTTTATGTCTCCTGAAAGAAAAGAACACTGTATTAAAATAACAGGTCAAGTCACAGAGTGGGTTGCAAATAAACTTGTTGAAGATGAAAAACTTAAGATTAAATAGAATTATAGTAGCCTGTAAATTTTAAAAACTAAATTTACAGGCTTTAATTGTATAATTAATTTTTAATAATACAATTAACTCTAAATATATAAATAAAATTGTTCAAACAAATAAATAGTTATTTTATAATACTCAGCATAAGGACACCAGACATGATTAATATTATGCCAAGAAAAATAGAAAACAATTCTTTTTTATTTTTCTTCTCTTTAAAGAATATAATACCCCCTAAAGTGCCTACTATCACACAACTTTGGGAAATAGAAAAACTTATTGTAACCCCAAATGTATTAGTTGTTATAAACATACCTAAATTTGCTATTGACCATAGTACTCCAGTAATTAAATTAAATAAAACATTTTCCTTATATACAATTTCTTTAGAAAAATACTTCACAATAATAAATGAAGTTATCAACATACCCACAGATTGAGGTAATATAATTCTATATCCTTCGATTGAAAATATTTGATTAGTTACAACATATAATGCTAAAAATAAAGAAGATAATAATACAACTCCTACACATTTTAACATATTGTTGTCAGTAGATTTTTTTGTTTGATAGTTTGTAAGAAGTATGCCCAGTACTATACATAATATCGATGAAGAACCAATCAAGAACATTTTAGAACTAGTCCACTCATTAAATAAGAGTACAGCTAATAGTGTTGTAAAAGTCAATTGTGAACCATTTGAAATTGGCATTACTTTAGATACACTAGTAATTTGAATTGCTTTAAACTGCATTAGTTGTCCTAAGCTCCAGAATATCCCAGAAATCATACTTACAAAGAATGAAAAAAATGTAATCTCAGGATGCATAACCAAAGTTATTATAGTGGAAAATATAAACGCACTTATAGATGTACCTAAAAGTTGTTCATAAGGAGAACTTTTTTTAAGATTCGCAACTATAGGCATCAATCCCCATCCCATTACAGGAAGCAAAGCAATAATTATTGTCAGCATTAGGTTATTTCCTTTCATATTAAATTTAGACAGTTTTTAATTTATCATCTAAAATTAAAGTATTCAATACATCAAAATTACCGTATTTAATAAGGAAATATTAGTAGTTTTTTAGAAAAACATTTTCCATTAAAATAAAAACAAAGGGAAGGAGTAAATTTGAAAATGTTAACTGATATGATTCAAAATCGTGAAATTAGAATAATAAAGTTTTTATTAAAAGAAGGTCATACAACTGTCAAAGAAATAGCAGATGATTTAGATGTCTCAGAAAAAACAGTTTCAAAATCTCTTAAAGAAGTAGAAGCAGTGCTCAAAAAGATAGGTCTTTCTTTAGTGAGAAAACCTAAAATAGGTGTTTATATTGATGGAGATTTGAAAAAAATACTTCCTTACCTAGATAATAAAGGAAGTCAAATTCCTACAACTAGAGAGGAGAGAGTAATATATATATATTCAATATTGTTGAAAAGTAATGATTATATCACTATACAACAAATCTCTGACGAATTATATATAAGTCGTGGAACTATTGAAAGAGATTTAGCTGAGGTTGAAAAATTGCTAAAAAATGAAGGAGTATCTATATATAAAAAACCTAGTAAAGGAATAAAATTGGATATAAGTGAAAGAGATAAAAGGCAACTTACTGCTAAGTTTATACATAAATTTTGGAGCAGAAACTGGTATATTAAGCAAGAACAGGAAAGCTTTTATCAGGCCTTTGAAAAAATACAAGCAGATGTAAATGGTATTTTTTCTGAAGATGATTTATCTATAATCATTGACATTCTTAGGAATTTCAGCAGAGAAAGAAATTTTGAGTTTTCTGATTATGAATTTCAGTCATTAGTTATCCATTTAGCCATAGCTGTAGAGAGGATTAGAAAAGGTGAGTATATAGAAGAAAGCTTGTATGTTGGTAATATTGAAAATAATCAAATGTCAAATACAACTTATTTAGCAAAACAATTAGAGCAAAAGTTTTCTATACTATTGCCAAAATCTGAAATTGGATATATAAATTTACATCTAGTAGCATCTGACCAACATAGAGATACTACTGAACTAAAAGATACGTCAGATAATCACTATGAGACAAATACAAATAATATCTCAAATCTTCGAGAAATTATTAAAAATACATTGTATGAGACAGCTTACGACAAAGATTTGATTGATGGACTAACTTCACATGTACATTCATCAATAAATAGATTGAAATACGGTCTTAGTATTAAAAATCCATATGTAAATACAATAAAGCAAAACTTTTCTTTATCATTTGAACAGGCTTTGGATTTAAAGAAGGTAATTGAATTTATATATGATATTAGGATAAATGATGATGAATGTGCTTATATAGCGCTACATTTTGAAGCTTTTAGGGAAAGAATGAAAGAACTTCCACAAAATGTTAGAGTTGTTCTAGTATGTAGTACAGGTCTAGGTTCATCCAGATTATTATCTGCAAGGATAAAAAAATACTTTCCTATGATAAAAATTGAAAAGATACTTTCTGTACAAGAATTAGTATCTAGTAAAATTGATGCAGATTTGGTGATAAGTACTATTTATTTAGAGTTAGAGACGATTCCTACAATAATAGTTAGCCCTATTTTAAATGAAAGTGATATAAGAACATTGGAAAAAAATATACAAAATGTTTCAGGGAATACTTCTAAAAAATATAAATCTTTTAAAAACCTAATCTTTAAAGAAAATATTCTATTAAATATTGAAGCTTTAAATTATGAAGATGTAATTAAATGTATAACAGATAATTTGATAAAAAAAGGTTTTGCAAGAGATGGAATCGCTGAGAGTGCAATTGAGAGAGAAAGTTTATCTTACACCTCTTTTCAATCTATAGCTACACCTCATGCTAATCCTAGTTATATTAAAAAATCTAATATATCTATTGCAACTTTAAAAAATCCTATTACATGGGGAAATGAAAAGGTAGAAGTTATTTTCTTTATTTCATTAGAAAATGACAAAAACTTAGAGCTTGATGAAATATATGAAGTTTTTTATGACTTCATTGACAATAAAAAAAATATAGATGACATATTAAGTGCAACTTCACCAAAAGAAGTGTACGATTTGCTAATGGAGGAGAATATATAGTGAAAATATCAGATGTATTAAAAAAAGAGCAAATTGTTTTTAATCTTGCTACAACTACAAAAGAGGAAACAATAAAAGAATTGAGTAGCATATTTGTTAAAAATGGAATTGTAGATAACAAAGAAGAATATGTTAAGTCTGTTTTAGAAAGAGAAGAACATGCAACTACAGGTATTGGTAATGGGATTGCTATTCCTCATGGGAAAAGCAATGCTGTCAAGCAATCTTCTATAGTATTTGCAAGAACTAAAAATAAGATTGAGTGGGACGCTTTAGATGAAAAACCAGTAGATAGTATTTTCTTACTGGCTATAAGTGATATTGATAAGGATAGTAATCATCTTGTATTATTATCTAAATTGGCCACTAAGCTTATGGATGATGACAATGTGGATGCACTAAAATTAGCTAATTCAGAGCAAGAAATAATTAATATATTTAATGAAGGAGATATGTAGAGATGAAAAGAAAAATCATAGCAGTAACAGCATGTGCGACAGGAGTTGCACATACATATATGGCAGCACAAGCATTAAAGAAAGCTTCAAAAAAAATGGGACACCTTATAAAAGTTGAAACACAAGGAGCTACAGGGATAGATAATGAATTAACTGAAAAGGATGCACAAATTGCAGAAGTAGTAATATTTGCAGTAGACACTAAAGTTAGAAATGCTGAACGTTTTGAAGGGAAAGAAATATTAGAAGTACCAGTTAATGCACCTATAAAGGATGCAGAAAAAGTAATAAATGATGCACTAAAGTTAATTGACAATAAATAAGTGGAGGGAAATATAATGTTAAAAAAGATAGTCTCTGAGTTAAAAAAGCATGTCTTAACAGGAATTTCATATATGATTCCATTGGTAATTGCAGGTGCTATGATAATGGCAATATCTCGTGTGGGAGGTTCTTTCTATAACATACCAGATATATGGGATGCTAAATATGCAGAAAGTGCTAGTAGTATTGTTAGACTATTGCATGATTTAGATGGTTTTGGAGGCACTGCCTTAGGATTAATGTTTCCTGTAATTGCTGCATTTATAGGATTTTCTATAGCTGACAAATTAGCCATTGTACCAGGTCTTGTTGGAGGTATGATTGCTAAGGATATAGGAGCAGGATTTTTAGGAGCTTTAGCAGTTGGTTTAATAGCAGGATATACATGTTTATTTATTAAAAATCATGTTAAACTACCAAAATCAGCAGCTTCAATAGTACCAATATTCATAGTACCAGTATTTGGTACGTTAATCACTGTTGTATTAATCAATTATGTGATAGGTATTCCTTTTGCTACATTAAATACTGGATTAGAAAATTGGTTAAATGGATTATCAGGTACAAATCAGATATTAATGGCAGCTATTATTGGAGCTATGATGGCAGTTGACTTAGGTGGACCAGTTAATAAAGCAGCTTTAACAACATCACTTGCATTATTAACAAGTGGAATTTATGCACCTAATACTGCTGCAATGGTGGGAATTGTTATACCACCATTAGGATTGGGCCTTGCTACTATATTAGCAAAACAGAAGTATAATAAGCAGTTACGTGAAGCAGGTAAATCATCTCTTATAATGGGGCTAATTGGAGTAAGTGAAGGGGCTATTCCTTTTGCAGTAGAATCTCCATTAAAAGTAATACCTTCATGTGTAATTGGAACAGCAATTGCTTCAGCTATGGCAGTTGGTCTAGGTTCAGTAAATGCAACTCCAATTAGTGGATTTTACGGGTGGTTTACAGTAGAGAACTGGCCAATGTATATATTATCAATAGCAGTTGGAACGGCAATTGTGGCTGGTCTAGTTATAGTATTACGTGGAAATCCAGTAATTGAAGATGATGAATTTGAAGAAGATGATTTTGATGAAGCAGAGTGGGAATCTTAAAATTCAATATAAATCTTATGCTAGATAAGGTATTAAATATTAGTTTTGGATTTAAATATAAAAGACAAGGAACAGAGGAGATTAAATGATAAAAGCACATATTGTTAATCATACACACTGGGATAGAGAATGGTATTTTACTTCTGGGGATGCATTAGTACTTAGTGAACAACTATTTACAGATATAATTGATGAACTAGAACGTAATACAGATGTAAGTTTTGTACTTGATGGCCAACTTTCTATTTTGGATGACTATGTACAACTACATAGAGAAAAAATAGAAATCATCAAAAAGCTAATAAAGGAAGATAGACTGCATATTGGACCCTGGTTTACTCAAACAGATGCATTCTTTGCTAGAGGAGAGTCTATTTTAAGAAATTTAATGATTGGTATTTTTGAAAGTAAAAAATATGGTAAGTATATGAGAATTGGATATTTGCCAGATACATTTGGATTTAATGCACAAATGCCTGTCTTATTAAAACATGTAGGTCTTGACAATATATTCTTTTGGAGAGGGATACATCTTGGTAAACAGGTTCAATCACCATACTTTAAGTGGAAAAGTCTAAATGGTGAAAGTTATATATATGCTGTAAATATGCCACATGGATATGGAACAGGTATGCTTTTAGAACCTTCATCAAAGTATGTAAATGGACGTTTAGACCCTGCAATTGATTTTATCAAATCTTATAGTGATGTAGATGAAGTACTAATACCTTCAGGAAATGACCAATTGAATATAATCGGTGATTTTAAAAACAAAGTTAAAGAGATTAATGATATAGGAAAATATTCATATATAACAAGCTCATATCAAGAGTTTTTGAAGTATGTAAAATCTATAGAGTCACTAGAAAGTTATAGGGGTGAATTTAGAGAGCCAGTACTTGCGAGAATACATAAATCAATTGGTTCTAGTAGAATGGATATAAAATTAGCCTGTGATAAACTAGAAAATAAGTTGATTAAAAGGATAGAACCACTATTAGTAATTGCCAAAAAGAGTAAGATTGAAATAAGCAATCAGTTATTGATAAATACATGGAAAAAACTTTTAGAAGGACAAGCACATGATAGTTTGGCTGGATGTGTAACTGATACTGTGACAGAGGATATTCTTCATCGTATAAGAGAAGCAAACGAAATATGTGATAGTATTGAAAATACTATTGTTAAAAAAATTTCGGAAGGGCTTAAATTATCTAAAAATGATATTTTAATATTTAATACAGAAGCTAAAAGTTTTAATGGATATAAAGAGATACAGGTTGTAAGTGATAGTAAAAATATTTGTTTTAAAGATAATTTAGATGCCACTATAATTGAAGAAACTTATGTTAAATCGAGAGAAAATATATTAGAAGAGACACCTGCTGGTAATATATTTATTGAAGAGCCAGGTTATTATATATTAAAAATAAGAATAAATATACAGCTTCCTGCACTTGGATATAAGGTTGTTAGTTTTGAATCAAGTGATAAGGAAATGTTGGTACTTAATGAATCTAATGATACCTTTATATCTAATGATAATTATAAGATAATGTATGAAGATGGAAGCTTAAATTTACAGCTTAAAGATGGCACTTATATATCAAATTTTTTAACATTAAGAGACAGTGGAAATGCAGGAGATACTTATGATTTTTCTCCATTAAAATACGATGAAGATATCAAACTTTCATTTAATAAAGTATCTACAGAAAAAGTTCTAGGATATGAAAAAATAATGGTTGAAGGTATCACTTTACTACCACTTACATTAGAAGATAGGAAAAATAAAAACCTTAATGGAAAATTAAGTGTAAAAGCTAGTATTACTTTAGTAAAGGAAAGTCCATTAATAGAAGTAAAACTTTATGTTGATAATACAATACACAATCATAGGTTACGTGTTCATGTAAAAACTGATATAAAAGATAACAGAAATATAGCATCATTACCATTTGGATATATAACAAGAGAAAATGGAGTTGTTGACAACTGGGAAAAAATCTATAATGAGATGCCTATAGATTTAGAGCCTTTAGAAAGTAATATTACACTGACAAATCAAAATAGAAGTTGTACTGTATTTACTAGAGGAATAAAAGAATATCAACATATTGAAGATGAAATTGCACTGACTTTACTTGCTACTACAGATGAATTAGGGAAGCCTGACTTATTATATAGACCAGGACGTGCTTCTGGTGATACGACTAAAAAAGGTCATATAAGAATTAAAACTGATAAAGCCCAAATTCTTAAAGAGGTAGAGTTTTCATTTGCAGTATACATGAATTCTAAACCATTTGATGAGTTAGAAGTTGCAAGTTTAACTCACAAGTATCTACAGGAATGTGTAAATTATCAATTACAGGACTACAATTTCTTTTTGTATCGTATAGATAATAAGATTCAAAAATCTATCATTGAAAAATCTGTAAGTAGAGAATTGGAAATAATATCTTTACCAGAGAACTATCTTGTGTCAGCATGTTACCTTTCTTACTATAGTAAAGAAAAATTTGTAATAAGATTGGAAAATCCAACTAGTAAGAAAATGATATTAGATGAACAAATATTTAAAAGTAGAAACGGGAAAATAGTAAATGCAATAGAAGAATTACAAGAACAACAAGTGTATGAAATAGCACCTTTTGATGTTATTTCAATATTATTAGATTTATAAGTGAAAAATAAGTTTATTATTTTAAAGTCTGACTGACAGCAATCGGTCAGACTTTTTAATTTGCATAAATTTGGGTAAATATTAATATATAAGTCTAGTATTTTGTATAAAGTTTGTTAAAGTAGAAAAATAGTTTAACAGGATAAGTTGTTTATACAAAGAACTATTATATTAGAGTAATTTTATATGCAGTTTAGAATCGACAAAATTTTAATGAAATGAATTAGGGTATATACTTCAATAACAATTATTCAATTTGATTTTATGTTAAGTTCTATGTAGTTACAAAAAAGTGACCAATTGTGATATGTATATAAAACTGATATATTAATTACATGAAACTTAAAATAATTTGTTTTAGGGAGATATACAATAAAAATTTTAATTAAGTAAGCTTAGAAGTATACATAATACCTATAAACACATACTGTTATAACAATTTATTTAATATTAAAGAAAAGAGGAGAGTAAAATGTACAATATAGATGACATGATATATGATTGTCCAGTAGAGGCTTTATCTAGTATATTAGGTAAAAAATGGGTAGCTATAATAATATGGGAAATACAAAAAGATAAAAAAAGATTTGGAGAGTTACAAAGAGCTATACCAGAGTGTAGTAAGAAAATGCTAACTCAACAATTAGATTTTTTAATTGAACAAGAGATTATAGTTAAGAAAAAAAGGTTGGTTAATAATATTGTAGAGTCAACCTATTTTTTAAGTGAGTCAGGATTACTATTACTTCCTGTTATGGAAAAAATGATAATGTGGAGTAATAAAAACTTAAACTGTGATAAATAAATCTTAAAATTTTAATATTGGAAATAAAATAAGGAGGAATTTTAGCTTGCAAAATGTAAATTTATTTTTAGTATTTATAGAAGGTATAGTGTCGTTCTTTTCACCATGTATATTGCCAATTTTACCTATTTATTTGAGTATATTATCAAATAGTAGTGTAGAGAGTTTAAAAGAAGGAAAGACAAATTTTATAAGAAGTTCTCTATTTAAAAATACTATATTCTTTGCTCTTGGAATCTCGACAACATTTTTTATATTAGGTTCATCAGTAAGAGTTTTGAGTATGTTCTTTAGTGAGAATAAAGATTTAATAATGTTCATTGGTGGGATTATAATTATTATCATGGGCTTATTTTACATGGGAATAATTAAATCTTCAATATTGAATAGAGAAAAAAGATTTAATGTAAAGTTTAAAGAAATGAAAGCAATAACAGCTTTTATATTAGGTTTTACGTTTAGTTTTGGGTGGACACCTTGTATTGGGCCGATACTAGCATCTGTATTAGTAATGGTTTCAAGTTCAACCAATCATCTTAGTGCAAATCTTTTAATAGCAGTATATACTATTGGATTTATTTTGCCATTCATAATTACATCTATGTTTTATAGTAAACTTTTTAAAACTATAGACAAGATAAAATCCAACATGGAAATTATTAAAAAAATAGGTGGGCTTATACTTATAGTATCAGGAATATTAATGATGGTAAATGGATTTGGGAGTATAAGCAAACATTTTAATATCCCACAAAATAGTAAAATTGAAAGTAATCAGGAAGATAATAAACAAGCAAATTCTAATAATAAAGAAGATAGCTCTAGTGATACTGGTGGTCAAAAAGACTCTAATGATGGAAATAATAAATCAGGAGCTAAAGATGAAGAGAGAATAAAGTCTATTGATTTTACTCTAACAGACCAATATGGTAAGACACATAAATTAAGTGATTATGAAGGTAAAGTTGTATTTTTGAATTTCTGGGCTACATGGTGTCCTCCATGTAAAGAAGAAATGCCTCACATAGAACAACTATATAAAGACTATAAGAAAAATAATGAAGATGTAGTAATTTTAGGTGTAGCTTCACCTAATTTGGGTAGAGAAGGTTCAAGAGAACATGTGATTAACTTCTTAAAAGAAGAAGGGTATACTTTCCCTGTTGCACTTGATGAAGATGGAGCATTAGCGTATCAATATGGAATTAATGCTTTTCCAACTACGTTTATAATTGATAAAGAAGGATATGTAACTCAGTATATTCCAGGAGCTATGGATAAAGAGACTATGGCATCTTTTATTGAGAATCAAAGAAATAAATAGATTAAAATGTTTAAATATAAGGATTCAAATCAATTTAAGGTTACAAAAAAGTGCCTAATTGTACTACCTAGATAATCTTGTTATAGTAAAAGTATAAATAATACAAGAAGGGGTTGAAAATTATATGAAAAAAACATTTGATGCAATAATAATGGGATTTGGAAAAGGTGGAAAAACATTAGCAGGAGATTTAGCAAATAAAGGCTTAAAAGTAGCTTTAATAGAAAAATCAAATAAGATGTATGGTGGAACATGTATAAATGTGGCATGTATACCAACTAAAAGTTTAGAAAACTCGGCAAACAGTGTAAAAGCGAAACATATAAGTTCTTGGGAAGAAGCTCAAGCTGAATATGAGAAAGCTATAGATAAAAAAGAAACTTTAATTACAAAACTTAGAGAAGTTAACTATAATAAATTAAATTCAAATGATAATGTAACTATATTCACAGGAATGGGAACTTTTATTGATGAAAATACAGTTCAAGTTAAAACTGAAAATGAAGTTTATGAGTTAGTGGCAGACAAGATATTTGTTAATACTGGTTCAAGACCATTTATACCTAATATTAAAGGTGTGGAAAATAAAAATGTAGTATATGATAGTGAGTCTCTTATGAATCTAAGGACTCTACCTAAAAAAATGACAATCATAGGAGCTGGCTTTATAGGTCTAGAGTTTGCAGGTATTTACAGTTCATTTGGAGCAGAAGTTACAATATTAAATTCTAATAATGGTATTTTACCAAATGAAGATACTGAGGATTCAGAAGAAATAATAAAACTACTTGAAAAGAGAAATGTAAAAATTATAAATAATACAAAGATAAAAGAAATTAAAGAAGTTTCTAACTTAGCTATAGTAGAGTATGAAATAGAAGGTAAATTACAGGAATTAACAAGCGATATGATACTTGTAGCCACAGGAAGAAAGGCAAATACTGAGGGGTTAGGACTAGAAAATGCAGGTATAGAATTAAATGAAAGGGGATTTATTAAAGTATCAGATACTCTTAAGACTAACAAAGAGCATATATGGGCTATAGGAGATATAAATGGAGGTCCACAATTTACTTATATTTCACTAGATGACTATCGTATAATTATTAATCAATTATTTGGAGATAAGACTAGAAGCAATAGTGATAGAAAAAATATACCAAATTCTATATTTATAAGCCCAGCATTTTCAAGAGTTGGTCTTAATGTTAAACAAGCTAAGGAAAAAGGATATGAAGTATTAGTAGCAAAGATGCCAGTCGAAGCGATTCCAAGAGCTAAGCAAATCGGTAAGACAGATGGTTTTATAAAGATTGTGATTGATAAAAAATCAAATAAGATACTTGGAGCTACTATGATATGTGAAGATTCAAGTGAGATTATCCACTTAATTCAATTAGCTATAGATTTAGAAGTAGAGTACACATATTTAAGAGACCGTGTTTATGCACATCCAACTATGACAGAAGCTCTTAATGATGTTCTATCTCCTAATATGATAAAAGAAGTATAATCATAAATTTAAATATATAAAGCCTAAAATTATCATTATAAATAGATTTTATAAAAAGGATACTATAATAAATTACTAATAGTATCCTTTTTGTATTGTAAAGTTATAAATGTACTATAGAAATTATTATTTTGTATTATAAACTGGAATTAAACGATATAATTTAAGTATGGGATAACTTAAATGGATAATATAATAGTATCAAAAATATTTTAAAAGAGTAAGTTTATCATACTTAAGATATTAGAGCAATGTTTAAAATAGGGAGGTGAAATCATATGAATAAAGTATCTAAAAGAGGGTTTGATGAGAATGATAAGAGATGGTTTTCAAGTAGTGAATTAGTAAGGCTTATAAAGGCTAAGGAAGAAATAGAATGGTTAATAAATAGAGATTATAAAATAGACCCAGTTGTTACTTTTGTTGGAGATAGGTATCAGTTTTCCATAAGACAAAGAGATGCACTAAAAAGGGCAGTATGCACTGAAGAAAAAAATATAATAAGACAGTCAAAAAAACTTTCTCTAGATAAAATCAAAGAAGGACTTATAAATATAGATGGTTTTAATTTAATAATAGCTATAGAAGTAGCATTATCTGGTGGAACTTTAGTAATAGGTAGTGATGGTAATATGAGAGACTTAGCAGGGCTTAGGGGGACATATAAGATTATAGATAAAACAGAAGAAGCCTTAAAGTTGATAGGAGAATTTTTTAATAAATACAATGCACAAAAAATTAGATTTTATCTAGATTCTCCAGTTTCTAATTCAGGAAATTTAAAGTATAAGATACTGGAGTATGCTAAAATATGGGGAATTGAAACTGAGGTAGAGCTAGTAAAAAATGCAGATGTCGTATTAGAAAAATTAGATAGAGTAGTTAGTAGTGATGCAGTTATAGTTGATAAATGCATAAGCTATTTTAATATTGCTAGAGGTATAATTGAAGAATATATTAAGGATTGTAATATTGTGAATTTAAATAAATAGATAAATATAAGTGAGAAAAAACCAGTCTGTATATAGCAATATTATCAGTAATACAAGTAAAGTTTGAAAATAGGAGAACGAATACATATCGAATTTCATAAAATGTTGTAAAAAGACATATGAGAGGATGGTATGTGTGAAGCTAACTAAAATAAATATTAAAAAATATAGAACACCTATATATAAATATGCTTTAGTAAATGTAAATTTGAGGTCCGGCAAATCTACAAATTCAAGTATTATAACTGTAATACCTCAAGGAGCAAAAATGGAGGTATTAGATGAAGAAGATGAATGGATTAAAGTAATGTATAATTCTCAAGAAGGGTATGTATATAAGGACTTAGTATCAGTAAGCGAATATACTTGGAGTAACTTAAATTTAAGAGAAGACAAATCTACGACTTCAAATATAATTACAGTAATTCCCGAAAAATCTAGGGTCGAAGTTTTAGAAATAGATGGGGATTGGAGTAAAGTTGTATATGATGACAAAATAGGATATGTTTTTAATTATTTCTTATCAACTGATGGAAATAAACCTAATGAGTTAGATTATAAGTATTTTTATACTGATATGACTAAATTTGTTAACGAAAATAATATTAAAAGCACGAGTGACTATCTAATTGTGACAGACCTTAGAAATAAATATACTTATATTTTTAAGAAAGATAATGGAAGTTGGGGTCAACTTTATAAGTGGCAATGTACTATAGGGAAACCTGAAACTCCAACTATAACAGGGACATTTTATATAAGTGGAAGAAAACCTTCTTTTGGGACAGATGAATATTCGGTTAAGTACGCTACTAGAATTAAAGGTGGATATTATTATCATTCGGTATTATACGATTCGACAGGTAGCTATATAATAGATGGTAGACTTGGTGAAGCTCTTAGTCATGGTTGTATAAGATTGAATACAGAAAATGCAAAATGGATATACGATAATATACCAGATACAACAACAGTCATAATTCATTAATAAAATATTTGATTTGTTAATTAAGAGCTAAGATTCTTAATTAATAATAGTATATGTTAGTATTTGATAAGAATTACGATTTGAAAGATGTAGTAAGAGAGTGCCAATAATAAAATAATTGTATTTTGAGGCACTCCCTTATAAGTATATATAATTAATTTATGGGGGAGGTTGTTATAATTAAGATATTTTCATAAATAATTCTATAAGTTTATCCTTGTCAAAGAAAACAGGATTAGCTCCAGCACATGCATCTTTCATAGAGTTTTCTGCAAGTAACTCAAAATTAGGATTATCAACACCTACATCTTTTAGAGATTTTGGGATTCCTACTTCTTCAGAAAGAGCTTTTATTTTATTTATTACAAAGTCAACACACTCTTTATCTGACTTATTATGTACATCCATTCCAATAATCTCAGCGATTGGACGGAATTTAGAAGGAGCAGATTTAGCATTTTCTTCTTCAACTATTGGAAGTAGCATGGCATTACATACTCCATGAGGTAAATCATATAAACCTCCTAATTGATGGGCCATGGCATGTACATTACCAAGTCCTGCATTACTAAATGCAATTCCATTTAAGAAACAAGCGTAACACATTTGTTCTCTAGCTTCTATGTCATTACCATTTTTAACAGCTCTTGGAAGGTATTTAAATATCTGTTTTATAGAATATAAAGCTGTTGAATCTGTAACATCATAAGCTCCATTAGCCACTACAGCTTCTATAGCATGAGTTAAAGCATCCATACCAGTTGCTGCAGTTAAATTAGATGGTTTACTAATCATTAATTCTGGGTCATTTACTGTCATTGTAGCTAATGAATTGGTATCAACCATTATCATTTTTACATGTCTGTCTTCATCAGTTATAACATAGTTTATTGTAACTTCAGCAGAAGTACCAGCAGTAGTAGTTATGGCTACAATAGGAAGACATTTTTTAGAAGTTTTGTTGACACCTTCATAATCCCTAATATCTCCTCCATTAGTAGCTAATATAGAAATGGCCTTACCACAGTCTTGTGGAGAACCTCCTCCTATAGTAATAATAAAATCACAATTTTCTGACTTTAATATTTCAAGCCCTTTATTTACATTAGTTACAGTTGGATTTTGTTTAACTTCATCATAAACAACAAAATCTACACCTATCTGAGATAGAATATCTGTTACTTTTTTTACAGTACCGTTTGAAACTAGAAATTTATCACTAACAACAAATGCTTTTTTAGTTCCCAGTGATTTAATTGAATCTTTAGCTTCATTAAGACACCCTTTTCCAAGTAAATTTATTGGTGGTACATAATAAATGCTCATAACTAAAATCTCCTTTTATTTTAAATTGATTTTTATATAAGAAATGTATATCTAATAATCTTTCTTTAGCTTGTTTATCATATAATTATGCCTTAGATTAATACATATATATGAGTTCTTATATAGGAATTTAATTCGTAAATACGATTATGATTAGAATTTAACATAGTATTTTTATCATGTCAACAAAAAAATAAAAACTATCATAAAAAAACAAAGCTACTGTAGTTAAATCAGTAGCTTTGTTTTTTATTGTATAAATCAAATAAATATGCCAGTTTAAAATAGAATCTTTAATTATTACAATTTTCAATATATCGTATCTGTGAAATATTAACTTAATTTATTATAATATCTTCATTGCGTTCTTCCATCATAGATTGAATATTTTTCTGAGCATTTAAAAGTAATTCTTTTATCAGTTCTATTTTTTCTTCATTAGCTCTAAATAATGGTAGTGTTACACTAACAGCAGCTCTTATACATCCATTTTTTCTTATTGGTACAGCAAGACATTTTAGATGTTGCATTGATTCTTCACATTCTGAAGCTATTTGTGTTTTTTTAACTTCAAGAAGTTGCTCATATAAAACATCAAAGTCTGTAATTGATTTTTCTGTAAAGCCTTTTAAACCATCTGGATATAAACTTATTAGTGTTTCCTTATCAAAATCACATAAAAGAGCTTTTCCAAGACCTGTACAATTAGCAGGTATTTTTTTACCAACATAAGAAATAAGTCTAATTGGTTCTGGCGAATCTACTTTACCAACATAAAGGACTTCATTGTTGTCAAGTATACCAAGCTGGCAAGTTTCAGAACAAGAATTAACTATATTAGTCATTTCTTCAATTACATAATTGAAAATAGTTCTTTTTTCAAAGAATGAAGAACCTAATGTGTAAGAACGTATCCCTATAGAGTATTTGGATGTATTTTTGTCAATAGTAATATATTTTCTAGCACTAAGTGTATGAACTATAGGAAAGATGCTACTTTTTGGAGCATTAATAGCATCTGCTATTTCTGTAAGAGTATATCCGTTTTCGGATTCAGCTAATGCTTCTAAAATATCTAATATCCTAGCTGTCGGGCGATGATTATCTGAAGTCATAAATTTCCCCCCTCTTTTTATTAATTTAAAGTATTAGAATATGTTGATTTTAGCACACTATGTGATATTTTACAATGTGGAAAATAAATATGTAAATTTGTACATGAAGAAGCTATTGATTTAAGGACTGATAGATATTTTTTAGAAGATTATAAATTAATAATTATATTAATTTCCAAAATATACCTAAAGAAAGTTGGTGATATTTAGTTATATAATTTAAGAGAATCTATTTAATAGCTATATTTTGTATAGATATATCAAAATATTATGAATTGTATCTTATAATTTGTGTGTCATTTCAATTATGTAAAAAATTTTGTATATTTTAGTAATCTATATTTTTTAGTGCTTTGTATTTTTGCATATAATGAAGCTATTTGATAATACATAATATATTGTCAGATAATTTGAAAAAATTTTGACAAAAATTTATTTTTTTTATTGACTCATAAATAGGAAAATGCTATCATTAATTCAAAGATTCGTAAATAAAAACTTAGTTCTTAAATACGAACCGAAACGGCCGTTAGAATTAAAGCTAAAAATTTAATAAGAGTAATTAAATATCATGTTTTAGGAGGAGTAACTTTATGATAATGGATTTTATTAAAAAAATTCCTGCAGGTATGATGATAGTTCCAATGTTTATAGCAGCTTTCATTAATACATTTTGCCCAGATATTGTGCAAATAGGTTCATTTACAACTGCAGTATTTTCAAGCGTTGGGTCTGCAACTATAATTGGAGTTCAGCTAGTGTGTTTGGGAACTCAACTTCAATTTAGAGAAATGCCAAAAGTTTTAAAAAGAGGTGGAATCCTTCTTGGTTCAAAATTTGCTATAGGTGCTTTAATAGGTATATTTATAGGTAAACTATTTGGAATGGATGGAGTACTTGGTCTTACAACATTAGCTGTTATAAGTGCAGTTACAAATAGTAATGGTAGTATATATCTTTCATTGATGACTTCATATGGAGACGAAACAGATTGTGCAACTATGAGTTTACTTACTTTAAATGATGGACCATTTTTTACATTAATAGCTCTTGGGACTTCAGGTCTTGCAAATGTACCTTTGTTGTCTTTATTGGCTGCAATAGTACCAATACTTGTTGGTATGATAATAGGTAATTTTGATAAAAAAATGAAAGAATTTTTAGAGCCAGGATGTAACTTGCTTGTACCTTTTGTAGGATTTGCGCTAGGTAGTAGCATAAATCTTGCAAGTATACTAAAAGGAGGCTTATCAGGAGTACTACTTGGATTAATATCTGTGTTTGTAGGAGGTATATTTATAGTATTCTGTGATAAATTTATAGGAAAACGTCCAGGATATGCAGGGTGGGCTGTAGCTACAACTGCTGGAAATGCAATTGCCGTACCTGCTGCTGTTGCATTAGTTGACCCATCATGGCAACCATATGTTGCAACAGCAACAACTCAAGTAGCAGCAGCAGTAGTTGTCACTGCGATATTAGTACCTCTTATAACTAGTTGGTGGGCTAAGAAGTATGGGTGTCCTAAGTTCCCAAAACAAAAAGAGGATGGAACAATAGTAGCTTAATATTACATAGTTTACTATTTAAATAGTAAACTCTCTAATTAGATTTTAGGATATTAATAAAACTATATTATTTACAAAGGAGAATAAGAATAATGATAAATGCAGTGATAATTGATGAAAAAGATAATGTTGCAGTAGCTATTGAAGCAATAGGTAAGAATAGCGAAATTAGTTTTAAATTAAAAGATAAAACAGTAAAAACAATTACAGCACTAGATGATATAACTATTTATCATAAATTGGCTATAAAAGACATGGCTGAAGGCGATAAGGTTACTAAGTATGGAGAACATATAGGAGAAGCAAATCAGGAAATAAAAATTGGTCAGCATGTACATATCCATAATGTTAGAAGTGTTAGAGAAGATTTGGATGAACAAGCTATGGCTAGTATAAAATAATTCTTTTAAGTTTATAGAAGTTAAATTCATTGTTTTTTACTATTTAATAATTGTCAAATATGATTTTAAATATTTGATTAGTAAGTGTAATAAAAAGTTATAATACATAAAAATTACGGAAGGTATATAGATTATTTTAGGAGGAAATCAGTATGAAATTTTATGGATATAAAAGACCCGATGGAAGAGTTGGTATAAGAAACCACATATTAGTATTACCTACTAGTGTTTGTGCATCAGATACAACTAGAATAATAGCATCTCAAGTTCAAGGAGCAGTTACTTTTAATAATCAAAATGGATGTTCACAAGTAAATTCAGACCAACAATTGACTATGGATGTCATGGCTGGATATGCAGCAAATCCAAATGTATATGGGGTAATAGTTGTATCTTTAGGATGTGAGAATTGTCAAAATGATTTGGTAGTTGATGCAATAAAAGAGAGAACAAACAAACCAATAAAAACTCTTGTAATACAAGAAGAACATGGGACTTTGAAAACTATAGAAAAGGCTGTTCGTTATGCTAGAGAAATGGCTCAAGAGGCATCTTTACTCAGAAAAGAAGAATTTCCAATATCTGAAATTATACTAGGAACTGAGTGTGGAGGGTCTGACCCAACAAGTGGATTAGCAGCAAATCCACTAATAGGTGAATTAAGTGATAGACTTGTTGATTTAGGAGCAACATCAATTTTAAGTGAAACTACTGAATTTATAGGAGCAGAGCATATATTAGCTAGAAGAGCAGTAAATGAAGAAGTAAAAGAAAAAATATTACATATAGTACATAGGTATGAAAATTCGTTAAAATTAGTTGGAGAAGAGGTTAGAGAAGGAAATCCATCTCCTGGAAATATAGCTGGTGGATTGACAAGCCTTGAAGAAAAATCACTAGGTTGTATACATAAAGGTGGTCATAGACCAATAAGTGAAGTATATGATTATGCTAAACAAATTGATAAAAAAGGTCTTGTTATAATGGATACACCTGGAAATGATGCTTCATCTGTTGCTGGTATGGTTGCAGGAGGGGCTCAAATAGTAGTATTTAGTACAGGTAGAGGAACTCCATCAGGAAATCCAATAGCTCCAGTGATAAAGATAACTGGAAACAAAATAACTTTTGCAAATATGGAAGATAATATGGACTTTGATGCCAGTCCAGTTATATATGGTCCACAAACAATGGAAGAATTGACAGATGATTTATTAAACATGATTGTAGATGTAGCAAATGGAAAGCAATCAAAAGCAGAGTCTCTTGGATATACTGAAATGGCAATAGCTAGAGTATGTAACTATGTATAAGATTTAAGTAAAAGACTGAATATATATAGAATTTTAATAAAGGGTGAGATTATGAAGTTTGTCAGTTTTACTAAAGGAAAAAATGAATGTAAAAGGATAGGTTTTTTTTCTAAAGATGAATTATTTATTATAGACATTAATTCCTTAAATATTAGCAAATCTTTTAAAGATTTAAATGATTTAATTCAAAATATATCTCAAGACGATATTATAAGGATAAAAAGTATTATAAAGGAAGATAGATTCCACAATTATGATGTTTTTAAAAGAGAAGAATGTATTATACATGTTCCGATAGAAAAACCTATACATGATATTTTATGTGTGGGAGTGAACTATAAAGACCATCTTGAAGAAACTCAAACTCACTTTGATAATAGTTTTGAAGAACCTCAAAAAACAGTTTATTTTACAAAACGTGTAACAAAAGCGATAGGTCCAGAAGATGAGATAGATGGTCATTTTAATATAAATAGTCAATTAGACTATGAAGTTGAACTTGGAGTAGTAATAGGTAAAACAGGTGTTAATATTAAAAAAGAAGAGGTCGAAGATTATATCTTTGGGTACACTGTTATAAATGATATTTCTGCTAGAAAGTTACAAAAAGAGCATGTTCAGTGGTTTAGAGGAAAGGGATTAGATACATTTACATCTTTAGGCCCATGTATCTTACATAAAAGTGAAATTTCTTTTCCTGTAAAACTTAAGGTATGTAGTAGAGTAAATGGTGAAGAAAGACAAAATTCTAATACAAGATTATTCATATCAGACATTTCAGACATAGTTTCAGAACTTTCAAAGGGGATGACTTTAGAGGCTGGAGATATTATAGCTACAGGTACACCTTCTGGAGTTGGTATGGGTTTTTCGCCCCCTAGATATATGAGTAGTGGAGATGTAATTGAATGTGAGGTTGAAAGTATTGGAATTTTAAGAAATTACATTAAATAAATGTTTTAATATAGGTAATGTTAAGGCAAAACCTGAATGTATTAAATGAACATATTAAAATAAATTTTAGGAGTTTAAATTATGAAAGCAGAATTTTTGACACCAGTGGTTACAATATTTGATGAAGAAGGAAATTTAGATAAAGAAGGAAATAAGAAAGTCTATGACCATCTTATAGATGGAGGTGTAGATGGTCTAGTTATAATGGGAAGTACTGGAGAGTTCTTTAATATGTCTATGGATATGCAAAAAGAACTTATAGATTTAGTAATTAGTCATGTTAATAAGAGAGTAAAAGTGTTTATAGGTACAAGTCGTATGAGTATAAAAGAGTCTATAGAGCTTTCAAATTATGCACATAATAGTGGAGCTGATGGAGTTATGATAATAAGCCCTTATTATTTCTCTCTTGATGATGACAGTATTGAGTTGTTTTATAGTGAAATAGCTAAAAATACAGAAGCTGAAATATATCTATATAATTATCCAGATAGAACTGGCTATGATTTGAGTCCAGAACTTACATTAAGACTTGTAAGAAAACATAAAAATATAGTTGGTTATAAGGATACAGTAACTTTAATGGGGCATACTAGAGATTTAATAAATACTATGAAAGCAGAGTTCCCAAATTTTAAGATATATAGTGGTTATGACGAAAACTTTATACATAATCTAATGTCTGGGGGAGCAGGTTGTATAGGAGGTTTATCAAATTTAATTCCAGAAGTTTGTTCAAAATGGGCAGAAGCTTATAATAATAGAGATATGGATAAGGTTATAGAAATTCAAAAATATATCAACAAAGCAATGGATTTTTATTTAATAACAAACCCATTTATACCAGCAATGAAAAAAGCTCTGAATATAAGGGGATTACAAGTAAGTGATTATATGACTGCTCCTTTTACAAAACCAAATGAAAATCAAGTATGTGAGATTAAAAAATTAATGAATGAATTAAATATATGTTAACTGCTTAATTAGATATATAGTAAAAAACAAAGAGTGTTTTAAAATGATTTTTATAGTCATTTTGGGCACTCTTTATTTTATATGTTAAATCAACCTTGCAAAGTTGCCAACAATAAACTACAATTATCTTAATAAAAATTAAATTAAATAATACTAGGGTACTAGATTAGTTTAATAGGGAAAGTGATGCAAGTTCACTACAGCCCCCGCTACTGTATACGGATACGAAATCAAAATCCACTGAGATTTATATGAAAAATTTTGGGAAGGGTGATAGAGGAAAAGCCGTGAGTCAGGAGACCTGCCCAGTATTACATAGGTTCAATTTAGGGTGGAAATTGTAATTTATAATAAAATGAAATATCAATTCATTTTTTGTAAAATTGATATATAAACTTCTCCTTTCTAAATTAGGAGAAGTTTTTTATTTTATTAAAAGGTTATAATTATTAAAGATGACTTTAATATAATTTTAATGAGATATATTTTAGAAATATATGTTATTAAAATTTTTAACCACTTATAAAAATAAAATATTGGAGTGAAAGAGATGAAATTTAAAGTAAATGTTTTAAAGCAATTTTTTCTAAGTATTATGATAGTTCTTTTAGTAGGAGGTCTTATAGGATGTAGTAAAAATGATAAAGAGAATGCACAAGTTAGTAGCGGTAAGAAGTTAGAATTAAAATATGCAAGTGGATTTAGTGTTGAAGACTTAGAGAATGGAATTAAAAAAGTAACTGATGGAGATAAAAGAGAACTGATTTTAATCCCTAAAAAAATTGAAGTTCCTGAAAAGTATAAAAATGCTAATATAGTTAGAACACCTGTAGATAATGTATTAATAGCATCTACAACACAAGCCTGCTCTCTAAGAACAATAGGTGAGCTAAATAGCATAAAAGCAGTAACAACAGAGGAACAGTATTGGACTATCAAAGAAATTAAAGATTTGATGAAGGATGGAAAGATACATTATGTTGGTTCAAACTTAGCACCAGATTATGAAAAAATAGTAGACTTAAATCCTGATTTAACTATAGTTAGTAGTGGTCTATCAGAAGCTGATACAAAATTTATTGATAAACTAAAAGAATTAGGACTTAACTATGTTGTAGATAATGAATACAAAGAGCAAAACCCATTTGGAAGAATGGAATGGACAAGTTTAATAGCTGCGTTTTATGATAAAGAAGATATAGCCACTAGTGAATTGAATAAAACAGTACAAAAGATAGAAGAAGTAAGTAAAAAGATAAAAAACAAGAACAAGCCTAAGGTAGTATGGGCATCTGTATATGAAGGAAATGCTTATGTAGCACCTAAAGATTCATATGTAGATAATATGATAAGAATGGCAGGTGGAATAAATGCATGTGCTTCAATGGATTCAAATGAAGGAAGAGTGAGTATTGAACAACTACATGAAGTTGCAAAGGATGCAGATATATTTGTATACTCATCAAGCTCAGATTATGCACCAAACTTAGAGTCTATAAAATCTAGTGCACCTGTATTGGCTGATTTGGATGTTGTAAAAAATGGTAACTTGTGGGTATTTGCTCCAGATTATTATCAATCAGTAGATAAGACTGATGAATTAATAGTAGATTTAGTTGAGATGTTTCATCCAGGTACTACAGGTGAAAAAATTAAACATTATATAAATTATGATAAATAATATATAATACGACACTAAAAGATGAGTTTTATGGATTTTAGTTAATATAGATTTGTTAAGAGGGGTATATAAATGGATTTTATTAATAAAATGAGAATAAAGAATACTACAATATTTATAGGACTAATTATAGGCATGATACTTACTTTTTTAGTGTGTGTAGCATTTGGCTCTGTAAAAATTGAGTTTAAAGAAATAATAGATGTTGTATTAAGAGGTATGGATAATACAGAACATTATAAAATAATATACAACATAAGGATTCCAAGAGTACTTGCAACTATGGTGGGTGGAGCTTGTTTAGCAGTATCAGGAATTTTACTACAGATATTTTTTAAGAATCCAATAGTTGAACCATATATATTAGGTGTATCTTCAGGCTCTACTTTATCAGTAGCACTTATGATTTTAGGTGGATATACATTAGGATTTGAAAATATAACTTCAATGAGTATATTTGTAGCAGCATTTATAGGAGCTTTGATTGTAATGTCTGTAGTCATTTTATTTGCAAGTAAGGTAAAGAATATAACAACTCTTTTAATAATAGGAATTATGACTGGATATGTATGTAGTGGTATAACTAATGTACTACAATCATTTGCAAATAGTGAAAAATTAAAAGAA
Organism: Clostridioides sp. ZZV14-6387; assembly: GCF_020657835.1. Lineage (NCBI taxonomy): Bacteria > Bacillati > Bacillota > Clostridia > Peptostreptococcales > Peptostreptococcaceae > Clostridioides > Clostridioides sp. ZZV14-6387. Next base: position 75,244 of record NZ_JAGWCW010000001.1, on the reverse strand, counting down.
TTTACTGTTTGGTCGATGGGAAGTTTTTCTGGATTTACTTGGGAAAAAGTAGAGATACTTATACTGATTGGTATGTTAGGTCTTTTAATGAGTATCTTTATAATAAAACCTCTAAATGCTTTTTTATTAGGAGAAGAGTATGCTAAAAGTATTGGTATAAATATAAAATTTTTTAGATTTTTGGTAGTATTTATATCTAGTATACTAGCAGCAATAGTATCAGCATTTGCAGGTCCTATAGGATTTATTGGACTTGCAGTACCACAAATTTCAAAACTGATATTTAAGACATCAGATAATAGAGTGCTAATACCAGTGGTAATCTTTTTAGGAGGTATAGTTACAGCTCTTTGTGATTTGATATCAAGAGTAATTTTGTCACCAGTAGAGTTACCAATAAGTACAATAACATCTTTATTAGGAGCACCAATTGTAGTAATGCTATTGATGAAAAGGAAGGACAGGGCTTAGGTATGTTGAAAACTAATAATTTAAGTGTGGGATATAATAAAAAAGTAGTTGTGAGTGATATAAATATAGAGGTAAAAAATGGAGAAATATTATGCCTTTTAGGAAGTAATGGTGCTGGAAAAACTACTATATTAAGGTCTTTATCTAAACTTATAACACCAATAAAAGGGGATATATATCTAAATGACATAGATATAAATCATATATCAAGAAAAGCATTATCGAAAAAAATGGCTTTAGTGCTTACAAATAGATTATTAGGTGATTTAATGACTGTACAAGATATAGTTAATATAGGAAGATATCCATATACAGGTTTTTTTGGTAGTCTATCTAAAAAAGATTTAATAATGGTAGATGAAGCATTAGAATCTGTAGATGCATTGCACTTAAAAAAAAGATATTTTGATGAACTAAGTGATGGAGAAAAACAAAAAGTATTAGTTGCAAGAGCTTTAGTTCAAGAGCCAGAAATCATTATATTGGATGAGCCTACAACTCACTTAGACATAAAGCATAGGTTAGAGCTTATAAATATACTAAAAAAATTAAGTAAGGAAAAATCAATTTCAGTAATACTTTCATTGCATGAAATAGATATAGCATTAAAAAGTTGTGATAAAGTTGCTCTTATAAAGAATAATAAAGTCATAGCTTATGGTCAGCCTGAAGATGTAGTGGATGAAGATATTATAAATTCACTTTATGAATTGGATGATAAAAACTTTAATAGTCTATTAGGTTCAGTAGAGATTAGTAATAAATCTAAAAATGAAGTTTTTATAATTGGCGGAGGTGGTAAGGCTACACCAATTTATAGAGCTTTTACTAAAAAGGGTATAGGTTTATATTCTGGAATAATACATGAAAATGATGTTGATTATGAAATTGGTAGAACTATGGGCATAAAGATGTTTACAGAAAAGCCATTTGAACCAATAAGTGATGAGAGTTTCGATTTGGCTATTAGAAATTTAAATGATTCTAAGATTATAATAGATACAGGATTTCGTGTAGGAGAAACAAATAAAAAAAACATAGACATTATAAAAGAGGCTTTAAAATTGGATAAAAAAGTGTATTCATTTAGAACAATAGATGAGAGTAAGAAGTATTATAATGAGCTGAGTAATAATATAGAATATATAGATAAAGTTTCAAAAATTATGGATAGTATCAGCATGAACAATTTTCTATAGATTGTAAGATAAATTTTAATTTTAAACTAGAAAATTTATAAAAGAGTATCTTAATAGTTTTAAATACTATGGATACTCTTTTTTTAAGTCTGGAAATATTTATGTGTATCATTTTCATAGTTTCTAATTATCTCCGGTTCAAAATCTCCATTTCGGTCTCTTGGAATATTTAAAATCATTTCTCCAAAATCTGATTTAACACTTTTATTTCTAGAGTTTTTAGTATTTTTGTTCTTATTATCATAACCTAAATGGTCATCAAACTATGCTTCTAACATTTGATGAGTTTTACTTGCCAATAAATCTTTTAGTATATCTTGAATATCTGTAGTTGTTTTTACATCATATTTTTCAATAAGTTTTTTAATATTTTATTTTTGTTAAACATAAAAAGTGTGCACCTTCCTTTGTATAGTGATATTTAATAGTTTTAATTATCATCACTTTTTAGAAGAATACACACTTTATTTTAAAGACTCCTTCACTCTAATTAGAATGAAGTCTTATTTCATTATTTGTTGGAATTTTCTTTTTTATTAATATAGGATAAATAATAACTATCATCAAAAATAATTAATATACATTCTAAAATTATTATAAAATTTCCAACTCCATAAACAGTCCAATATTCTTTAAATAGATAATCTCCATTGAATATTCTATTTACAAGAGGTGCTGAAAAATAGATAGTCCCAAATATAGATATTAATATCATAATTGACATAAATAATATATTGTTTAAGAACTTGTGTCTTTTTTCTCCTCTCTTTAGAGAAAGAACTAAAACTAATACGGATATCGCAGAAGGAGAATATTTAATATAAATATCATAATAATCCTCAATATGGATTTGAATAAAAAGCTCTACAAGTACATGAATTGCTACTGTTGAAAGAATTATGGTTGATAATATGTTGCCTTGTTTAATTTTTTTCTTTAATTTAAATTCATTAACTTTATTTTCAAAACTTTTCTGACATATATTTTCATTAGACTTTAAGACTGATTTACATTTAGGACATACAGTTGTATTATCATCAAATTCTAAATCACAATTTTCACAATACATAAGTATTTATACCTTTTTTTCCATATACATTCCATTCTCTTCCATCCATAAGTTAAATCTTTCTGCTTTTCTTGCACTTCTAGAATATTGTAGTGCAGCATAATTAGCCTTATCAAATATGTCCTTAATAACCATGCTATATAAGTTCACTTCTGCCAACATTGTCATAACTGGAGGAGTAAATGTTAGTGCTGAGAATACTAATCCAAGTACCATGTATCCTATTTGTTCATTATAATCCTTATATTTAATTTTCATACTACCTTGTACATCTTCAATTATAGCTTCAGGAGTATCATGTTTAGAATATGCATCTTTAAAAAATATAAACATATCATTTTCTACCATAGCCTTTACAGATTGTAAATCTATTTCAAATGATTTTATATCAGTCATTGTTTTAACTACTGAAGCTTTTTCTTTAGTAAGCGTTGTATATAGTGAAGGTAAATCACCTTTTAATGCTATTAAATTTGTTATAACTGAACGCATAGAATTAGCACTTCTAAAAGCAGAGCCTCTACTTAAATATCTGTCATAAGCTTCTCTGTCATATTTAGTTATATATGTACATAAACCTTCTTCATAATTATTTCCTTCAAAATCTACAAAGTGAGATAAATACATGTATACTACCTCATCATTATACTTTGGTGCTCCTACTTCTTGATTTTTTCTAGCTGCTGACATTGCATATGATAATTGACTTGCATTAGTCGTATGTTTAATGGGTTCTTTACTATAAGTCTTAGGGAAATCCATATTTTTTTCTAAATATGAATTACATTTTTGTATGAAATTACTTCCTTTAGGTGTCAAATCTTTTAATTCACCAACTGAGATACCAATATCTTTTAATGCATTACTGTATTCCTCTGATGCAGTAAGTACATCTGCAACAGTGTTCATATCCATATCTGAAGATTTTGCAGATACAGCATATGAATTTACTGTTGTTGATACAAGAAAAGTAGTTGCTAGTGTTAAACTTAATACCTTTGATTTAGTTTTTTTCATTTGTTTTCCCCCTCAATATATATTTAATTAAAGTTAGAATATTCTTGAAATTCTAACTAAAATTCAAAAGGATTTTATGAATGATATTGTAGTGATAATATGATTTATATAAAAGGACTGGCCATAGATTTAAGAGTGATAATTTAAGAAATACATTCTATACAAGTAGTATAACATAAAAAATTAAAGTAAGGAATGTATAAAAAAAATAATATATAAATGTAAATTAATGTAATGATTTATATTTATCAGATTAAAACAATTAATATAATATTTTAAATCTGATAAATATTGAGCCTCTATATTCGCTTTTAAGACTTTGTAAAAATTAGTGACTATATTTTCAAACCTAATGTCATGTTTTGAAGCATTTACAAATATTTCAATATATCTGAAATTCAAATCAAGTATTAGAATTTGATAATGATAAAAACTGTTCGATTTCTGAAATTGTAATCTGTTTTAAATCAATTTTCATTTGAAACTTTGTTATTGGCATATCGAATACTAAATGGGATTTTTTCCATTCAGCACTTTTTTCCTCCCAAGTAACAATATTATTTTCTTGGACATATTCCAATTTATCATTAATTAAAATAGTAGAATAATACATACATCTCTCGCCGCAAAGTGCAGGATATAACCTAAAATTAATTACATTAGATGGTAGAAGAAAGTCTGTGGCATACTTCCCATCCATTGTTTTATAGTAATTCGAATATATTTTTTCATTTTCATTGAATCCATTTCCTGTATTGTAATAGCATACTGGTAAAGTACCTAAACCTCCAGAATACCATTTCCAATTCAAATCATTCTGCTTTTGTTGAACATTGAAATCTATAATATTCCTAGAACGATAATAATATTTAGAAATTCTTAAAAAATGTTTCTATTTTTCCTTTGCTATATTATAGTGGTTAATTAATTTTTCGCTTGATATTTCACAGATATGACAAATGGAAAAGAACATTAAATACTCTGCTGGCAGCTGCTTATTAGCTAACCATTCTTGAACAATCAATATATAATGCCCATCACCATCAATCATAATGTTTGATACATTTGCATCCATTAATAAAAGTTTCAAAATTGGAATATTTTCAGAATATAACATTTCTAATTCGGGAGATAATGGATCTTTAAAATTACCAACTTCTGAAATTGATAAGTAATATTGCCATATTGACATATATCTCGAGTAGACATACCTTTTGAGTACATTCCAATCACTTGGTTCTTTATTTCTGATATATCATTTTCATAGTTTCTAATTACCTTTGGTTAAAAATCTCCATTTCAGTTTCTTGGAATATTTAAAATCATTTCTCCAAAATCTGATTTAACACTTTTATTTCTATATCCATTTCTAGAATTTTTAGTATCTTTGTTCTTATTATCATATCCATCATAACCTAAATGGTCATCAAGCTACGCTTCTAAGATTTGATGAGCTTTACTTGCAAATAAATCTTTTATCATATCTTGAATATCTGTAGTTGTTTTTACATCATATTCTTCAATAAGTTTTTTTAATATTTCGTTTTTGTTAAAAATAAAAAGGGTTCACCTTCCTTTATATAGTGACATTTAATAGTTTTAATTATCATCACTTTTTAGAAGAATACACACTTTATTTTAAAGACCCTTTTTTTACATTTATAGGTAGCCAATAGCTTCCTCTCTAGTTAGAAAGAAGTGAATTCCTGTAGTTGATTCTTTCCATCTATTTTCATTAAATTCTTCAGCTATAATCGTTTCTCCTACTCTATATATAAAATTTTCATCAGCATATGCACGAGCACTTTTAAAAGATTCTTTGCCATCTATGCTTGTAATTGACAGTACTTTTGCTTTATCACATCGACAAGCATTTGATGTAGCAGAAACTCTTTTTGCATCACTTGGAATTAATAATTGTACCATTCTAAAATTAAAACACTTTTTATAGCCTATAAATGCTCCTGTCTCAGGACAGTATAACTTGAAAAAGCGAGTATTTTCATCTGATACTACTCCATCTAAAGTGGCATATTCTAAGTTGGAGTTTTCTAAATTAGTTCCTCTTATATCTGAATTAGATAAATCACAAAATCTAAAATTAGCTCCACTTAGGTCTGCATTTTTTAAGATGGAATTTTTTAATGAACAATTTGAAAAATAAGAGTTACTAAAGCTAGAGTTTTCTAAATCTGCTTCTTCTAAGTTTAAATCAATAAGGTCAGACCATGAAAAATCAATATTACTTAAACAATATCCCTTTAAATTCATATTTTCTAATTTTATTTCTCTTAAATCAGCTCTTTCTCCATCATTCTTGTCTTTAAGCCATAAATAATGTTTTTTAAGTATCTTTTCAAGTTCATATTTAGAAATATCTCTCATAAAAATCACCTTCATGAATTTATTTTTATACCTTCAGTAGTAAAATAGTTATATATATAATTATATAACAACAAATGGAAAACTCCTAACTATTATATAAAATATTAAATATATTGTAAGAATATAAAAATAAAAAATAAAAAGATTATAGGAATAGTATATAAATTAATTTTCTGTTAAATCCTTTAGAATTTCTTGAAAATAAAAATAATAGAAGTAATAGAATAATAAAAGTTTAGATATAAAAAAATTTGTGTATATACTATATGTAGTATATAATAGATAAAGCACTGACTATATGTAGTGCTTTTGTTTTTGAAAAATACTTATTATATTTAGATATCTATAAGTTATTTTAGGAATTTAAACTAGTAAATACTAAAAGAAATAATAATCAAATTAAATGAAATTATAGCACAAGATTATGTTAAAAGGACGGTAAATAATGAATTGGATAGAGCTTAACAATCAAGTGATAATTAAAAATGAACAAGGTAAATACCAATTAGAAAAAGACAAGGAAGCCTTAAGTAGTTACATAGAAGAATTTATAAAACCAAAGTTGAAAAAATTTAAAGACTTAGAAGAAAGATTAAAGTACTTAGTAGATGAAGGTTATTATTCAGAAGAAGTAATAAATAAGTACAGTATGGATTTTATTAGAAAGGTATATAAGTTTATTGAGGAATATAAGTTTGAATTTCAATCATATATGAGTGCAAACAAGTTTTATCAAAATTACGCATTAAAAAGCAATGATGGAAAAGAAATATTAGAAACATATAATGAGAAAGTATTAATTGTAGCTTTGACATTAGGAAATGGTGATGAAAGTCTAGCTCTAAGTCTTACAGATAAAATAGTAAAACAAGAGTTTCAACCAGCTACTCCAACATTTTTAAATGCTGGAAGAAAAAGAGCTGGAGAGATGGTATCATGCTTCTTATTATCTGTAGAAGATAGTACAGAAGGCATATCATATGCTATATCTTCATCAAACCATTTATCAAAGATTGGTGGAGGAGTTGCACTAAACTTATCTAAACTTAGAGCATCAGGTGAATCAATTAAAGACATAGAAGGAGCAGCTGGAGGAGTTGTTGGTGTAGCAAAAATGTTGGAACAATCCTTTAGTTATTTCAATCAAATGGGAGCTAGACAAGGTTCTGGAGCAGTTTACCTTACTGTGTTTCATCCTGATTTTGAATTATTGATGGATACGAAAAAGATAAATGCTGATGAGAAAATAAGACTTGCTACATTATCACTAGGGGCAATAATACCTGATAAGTTTATGGAATTAGCAGAAAAAAATAAGATTGCATATGCATTTTATCCTCATACTGTATATAAGAAGTATGGAGTTTATCTTGATGAGATAGAAATGAATGAGTGGTATGAAAAGTTGGTTAATGATAAGGACATAAGAAAAAAAGAAATAAATCCTAGACAGATGTTGACTAAAATAGCACAGATGCAACAAGAGAGTGGATACCCATATGTAGTATACATAGACACAGCAAATAAGGAACATACATTAAGAGATGCTGGAATGGTCAAGATGTCTAACTTGTGTTGTGAGATATTCCAATATCAGACACCTTCAAAAATAGAAGGTTATGGAGGTAAAAATGAATGGGGACAAGATATAAGTTGTAACCTTGGCTCTCTAAATATAGCTAATGTTATGGATAATAAAACTATAGAAAGTACAGTTGAGACAGCAATAAGAGCATTGTCATTTGTAGCAGATAGTACAGATATAAAACCAGTGCCAACGGTTAGTAATAGTAATAGTAAGTCTCATTCTATAGGATTGGGAGCTATGAATTTACATGGATATTTAGTAAGAGAAAATATTTTATATACCTCAGAGGAGGCCATAGATTTTTCTAATGTATTTTTTGCAATGATTAGATATTACTCAATTAAAGCATCGATGAAAATAGCTATAGAAAAAAATCAAACTTTTGAAGGTTTCAATAAATCAGAATATGCTAAAGGTAGAGAAAGCAAAGTACTATCAAAATACTATGAGCAATCTTATTTACCAAATTCAGATAAGGTAAAGGTATTATTTGAAGGTATCCATATACCAACTAAAGAAGATTGGGCAAGTTTGTTAGACGAAGTAAAAGAAAAAGGCATATATAATGCTTATTTGATGGCAATAGCACCAACTCAAAGTATTAGTTATGTGCAAAATGCTACATCAAGTATAATGCCAATTACTGAACCAGTAGAAGTAAGAACGTATGGAGATTCTACTACAATATATCCAATGCCATTTTTAACAAATGATAATATGTTATATTATCAATCAGCATACAGGATGGATATGAGAAAAGTAATAGATTTAGTAGCAACAGTTCAAAACCATGTTGACCAAGGCATATCAACAACACTGTTTGTCACAGATGAAAAGACAACTAGAGACATAGCTAGACATTACATATATGCATATAAAAAAGGTCTGAAAAGTTTATATTACACAAGAACAAAGATGACAAGAGACACTCATGAGTGTTTAGTATGTTCAGTATAGGGAGAGAAATATATGACGTTTAATTTACATAAAATACATAATGCAGTTAACTGGAATAGAGAAGAAGATGGATTTACACAGGCTTTTTGGGAACAAAATGTAAAACAATTTTGGCTTCCTGAAGAAATATCTGTTTCTAAGGACATCAAGGTATGGAATGAACTAAGCGATAAGGAAAAGGAACTATATAAGAAAGTATTGGGTGGTTTAACATTATTGGATACAAAACAAGGGAATAATGGAATCCCATCTATGATGAGTTTAACAGAAAATCTACAAAGAAAGGCTGTCCTATCTTTTATGGGAACTATGGAAGAAATACATGCCAAAAGCTATTCTTCTATATTTATGACTTTACTTTCTAACTCAGAAATAGATGAGTTATTTGAGTGGATAGAAACAGAGCCAACTTTACAAAAAAAAGCTGACTTAGTTTTAGCTCAATATGAGAATACAACAAGTAAAAAAGGTTTGTATTTATCAATGGTTACAAGCGTATTTTTGGAGAGTTTCTTGTTTTACTCAGGGTTCTTTTATCCATTGTATTTATCTGGTCAAGGAAAGATGGTTGCTAGTGGAGAAATAATATCACTCATTCTTAGAGATGAGTCTTTACATGGTAAGTATATAGGATTGCTTGCACAAGAAATATACGACGAATTTGATGAAATTGAGAAAAATAAATTAGAAGAGAATATGTATTCTATACTTAATAGTCTTATGGATAATGAGGTAGAGTACACAAATGTTATATACAGAGAAAGTGGGCTTGAAAAAGAGGTTGTGAATTTTTTAAAATACAATGCAAATAGGGCTTTAGAAAATCTAGGGTTTGAGAAATTATATACTGTAGATGCTATTAATCCAATTGTATTAAATGGTCTTAGTACGGAAACTAAAACACATGATTTCTTTTCAACTAAGGGGAATGGATACCAAAAAGGAGTATATGAAGAATTAGAAGATGAAGATTTTATAATATAATTTATAAATTGTGACATACTGTTGTCACTTTTACCATGATAATATCAATGTATAAAATATATATACGGAGGTATTTTTTATGAAATATGAATGGAGAAAAAAAGAAAAAGAGTTATACTTACCTAAGGAGAATCCTATATTAGTTGAAGTACCAGAGCAAAAATTTATCATGTTAAGAGGTAGTGGAGACCCAAATGATAAAGAATTTACTGAAGCAATAGGAGTACTTTATTCTTTGGCATATGCAATAAAAACTATGCCTAAGAAGGGAATTGTGCCAGAAGGATATTTTGATTATACAGTTTTTCCTTTAGAAGCTATATGGGATAAAGGAGAAAAAAGCAAATACTCAGATATACTTATTAAAGAAGATTTAGTTTATACTATGATGATACGTCAGCCAGATTTTGTTACGCAGGACCTATTGGACAAAGCTATCAATATAGTAAAAAAGAAGAAGCCACATAATCTTCTTGAAAAAATTAGGTTTGAGTCTATTAATGAAGGCTTGTGTGTGCAAATGCTTCATGTAGGTTCATATGATAATGAACCAGAAAGTTTTGACATTATGAGTGAATTTTGTAAAAGAAATAATCTTATAAGAAAATCTAATGTACATCGTGAAATTTATATAAGTGATGCTAGAAAAGTATCACCTCATTCATTAAAGACTGTTTTGCGTTTTGAAGTAAAAAGAGAGTTATAAGCGTTATATTGTGGTATTATATTACTTTATTGTTATACTATAATAAAGTAATGAGGTGATTATATGAAAAGTAATAGATTGTTTGAAATTATTTATATCCTTTTAGATAAGAAAAAAGTAACTGCAACAGAATTAGCTGAACACTTTGAAGTATCTAGGAGAACTATTTGTAGAGACATTGAAATACTGTCAGCTTCTGGTATTCCAATTTATACTGACAAAGGCAGAAATGGGGGTATAGGTATTTTAGATAATTTTACCTTTGATAAATCTATTTTGTCTGAGCAAGAACAGAAAGAAATTCTAGCCTCATTAGAAAGTTTAAATATTCTTAAATATCCAGAAGTTGATTCTACACTATCAAAACTTAAACCTTTATTTTGTAAGTCAGATATAAACTGGATAACTGTTGATTTTTCTCATTGGGGTAGTAATGATATAGAGAAAGATAAATTTATAAAAATAAAATCAGCCATTTTAGATTGTAATATTATAACTTTTGAGTACATAAATACTTATGGAAAGGTAACAAAGCGTTGTGTAGAACCACTTATGCTTTGGTTTAAAGAGAAGTCATGGTATATCAAAGCCTATTGTCATCAAAAAAATGATTATAGAATTTTTAAGATTGTAAGGATGAGAAATATATGTGTTTGTGAACAGACATTTATAAGGAGTATACCAGTTGAAGTTGGAGAGATAAAAGAAGATGAGAATGAAAGTATTACTTTAAAGTTAAAAATTTCTAAAGATGTAGGCTATAGAGTGTATGATGAATTTGATATTGATAATATATTGTATGATAATGATGGAGATTTCATCGTAACAGTACAGTATCCAAAAAATGATTGGATTTATGGGTATATACTTTCTTTTGGAAAAAATATTGAAGTATTGGAGCCAATAGATGTTAGAAATAAAATTTTACAAATTATAGATGATGTTAAAATGAAATATTTATAAAGATTATAAAAAGTGAAGTCTGTTTAGACTTCACTTTTTTGTGTAGTTTTAAGATTCGATTTTATATCTTATAATACTTCAGAGTTTTTCTACTTTTGTTGATATTATTATCAAATATTAATACTAATTATGTACATATCATTATATAATATTTATAGATTATTATATAAGTAGATTACTAGCGTTATGTGTATATTAACATTTAAAATAGATTGAATATACTATTTAATATTTTAATTTAAATAGCAAAAAATGTAGAGAAAAATTATTTTATTAAGAAAAATTTAATATATTGACAAAATTTAAGTGCTCATTTAAACTAGTAATTGATAATAATATTCAATATTAAATAATAGGAGGAGCTATGAATAAATATCTTCTAATAAATCCAGTGGCAGAAAGAATGTATGGGGAAAAGTTTCACCTTGTCAAAGAAAATTTGATAAAAAAGGGGTACATAATGGCAGAATGTGAGCCACAATTAGAATATGTAAAGAAGCAATATAAAGAGTATACAAAAAAGACTGAGAATACAATGTTAGATTGTAGATGTCCAGAGAGTATAAACCTTTTAAAAAGAAATAATTTGATAGATAGTTTTGAAATACCTATGATAGAACCAATACTAGTAAGAACTTGTAGGGTTTTATATGACAAATATATCAAGAGTGAAGATGATATGCTGATAGTAACCTCTCCATGTACACAATTAAGGGATTTTGCAAGTGAAAAATTTAAGGATAAGAGTAATGCTATATTTTATACATGGAAAGAATTTGCTGAAAAAGAAGGTATAAAATCACTTGGAAAGATAGATGAATCTCCTATTCCATTAGGATATTTCAAAGACTCTTTTGAAAAGGTTCTTGAAGTATCGACTGAAGAAGAAATCTTAAGCGAAATACAAAATATAAGAGATGGTTCTAAAGATAAGTATGATATAGTAGAAATGTTTTATTGTAAAGATGGGTGTAATAATGGAGATGGTTTGTAAATGGTCAATAAATTTAATAATAGGTTTTTAAGTCTAGTAAAAAGTGTTTTGATATTTTTTATAATTCTTTTATTATGGAAAATTACTAATTATCTTGGTATCTGGAGTGATTATATATTACCATCACCTGAAAAGGTGTATAGTACATTTTTAAATATGATAAGTGATGGTTCAATATTTATTAATGTATATGCAAGTATGAAAAGAGTTTTGATAGGATTTGCAATAAGTACTGCAATAGGTGTACCTCTAGGGATATTCTTTGGAATTCATAGTGGAGTATATGAATATTTTAAGTCACTAATAAATTTTTTGAGAAATACACCTCCACTTGCTTTAATACCAATGCTTATACTATGGTTTGGCATAGGAGAAGAATCGAAAATTATAATTATAGTTTTGGCTTCTTTTTTCCCAATCTTTACAAGCACATTAAAGGGGATTAGGAATTGTGACTCAAAACTGATTGAAGTAGGTAGAGTATTTGAGTTTTCAAAGATTCAAATAATATTTAAAATAATTATACCTAATGCCATTCTTGATATTGCAGTTGGACTAAAGTTGGCTCTTGGATATAGTTTTAGAGCGATTATTGGGGCAGAGCTTGTAGCAGCTTCTTCAGGTCTTGGTTACTTGATATCTGATGGAAAGGAAATGTCTAGAACAGATGTTGTCATTGTAGGTATAATTGTAATTGGACTTTTAGGAATAATTACAGATTATATATTTTCAATTATTGTGAAAAAGGTAAGTAAGGGAAAGATGGTGGAAGCCTATGAATAATTTAGTATGTGATTCTGGGTACATAATCAGAAATCTATCTAAAAGTTATGAAGTCAACAATGAAGAACACATAGTTCTTAGTAATATTTCTTTGAACATAGATAAAAATCATATAACTGTAATTTTAGGTAAAAGTGGATGTGGAAAGACTACTTTACTTAGAGCAATTGCATCCCTTGAAGATATAAATAGTGGTGAGATTAGATTTGTTAAAGATAATAAAGAGTATAGACCTAATGTAGGATTTGTATTTCAAGAGAGTAGATTGATGCCTTGGTTAAATGTAAGTGAAAATATAGCCTTTCATAATCAAAGAAAAAACACTATTTTAAGTAAAGTATTTGGTAAATTCAAATATCACAGAAGCATTGCTAGTAAAGGTATAAATGATAATTCCATAGATTTAGAGACTAATGATAATTTAAATTACTTAAATAGACCTAATAAGAAAAATTGTATTGATGTAGAAAAATATCTTAAGATGATGAACTTGCAGAAATTTAAAAATTCTTATCCAAATGAGTTATCAGGAGGTATGGCGCAGAGAGTAAGTATAGCTAGAGCTCTTTCTTTCAATCCAGATATGTTGTTTATGGACGAACCTTTTTCGGCATTAGATTATTTTACAAGGATTGATATGCAAAATGAAGTTATAAGAATACATAAGTCAACTAATAAAGGTGTAATATTTGTAACTCACGATATCGATGAAGCATTAAAGATAGGCAAGAAAATAGTTGTTTTTACAAACAAAAGAAAAATAAAAGAATTTAATATAGAAGATGATTATGATAGAGATTTGGCTTCAGACTATTATATTAAATTAAAAAAAGATATTTTAATGACAATGAAATTAAATAAAGACATGTAAAGAAATTAATAATATTTTAAGGAGTAAAGTAAATGAAATTAAAAAAACTATTGGTAGGTATAACGATATTAACGCTTGCAACAACATCTTTAGGTGGATGTGCTAAAAAAGATGATGGAGAAAAACTTTCAGAAATAAATTTAACTTATGTAAAATCACCATTAAATGTTCCTTCTATAATTCAAAAACAGGATGATTTATTTGGAAAGGAATTTAAAAAGGATAATATAAAAGTTAATTTCCATGAAATTACTACAGGACCAGAGCAGACACAGGCCTTAGCTGCTGGAGAAATAGACTTTTTACATGCATTGGGTGGTACATCAGCTTTGATAGCTGCATCTAATGGAGTGGAATTAAAGATACTGAACACTTATAGTAGGTCACCAAAAGGATTTATGATTTTAACTAACGATGGTTCAATAAAATCAGCAGCAGATTTGGCAGGTAAGAAGGTAGCAGGTCCAAAAGGAACTATACTACATCAAGTATTAATTGCAGCTCTTGATAAAGAAGGATTAAGTATGGATAATGTAGAGTTTATTAACATGGGTATCCCAGAAGCATCAGCAGCTCTTGCTGATGGCAGTGTTGATGCTGCATTGATTGCTGGACCAGCAGCCCTTAAAGCTATGAAGTCTGGAAGTAAACTTGTAGCAAATGGTGAAGGTTTAGTAGATGGGATAATAGTAACAGCTGTTAGTACAGATTTTGCAGAGAAACATCCAGAGATAGTTGAAAGATTTATGAAGGTTGAAGAAGAGACTTTAGAATATGTAAATAATAATTTTGATGAAGCTATGGAAAAAGTAGCTAAAGAAGTTGATTTAAGTGTTGAAGAAACTAAAGAGTTGTATGCTTGGTATGATTTTAGTTTAGATATAACAGATAAAGACATATCTTCACTTGAAGATACACAAAATTTCTTAATAAAAAATGGATTGCAAGAGAAAAAAGTAGACATAAAAGAATTAATATATGCTGCTAAGTAGAAATTATGCTAAAATAATATTAAATAGAAACTATAATAAAAGTTTAAGTTACCTTAATTAAGGTAACTTTTTCTATTTTATATTAATAATTATATTTATTTTTAGTAGGTTTAGTTAATGTTAAAATAGATATTGGGAGGAATATATGAGTCATAAAATATATATTGTGGAAGATGATATATCAATAAGTACATTACTTAAGGATTATATTGAGAAATATGGATTTGAAGTGGTTGTTGAAGAAAACTTTGATGATATAATGGTTACATTTGAAAAAATAAAGCCAGATTTAGTGCTATTGGATGTAAATTTACCTAAATTTGATGGTTTTTACTGGTGTAGATGTATTAGACAGCAGTCTAATCTACCTATAATTTTTATATCAGCTAGAGATGGGAACGTAGACCAGATTAGAGCTTTAGAAAGTGGAGCAGATGATTATATAACAAAGCCTTTTTATTATGATGTAGTAATGGCAAAGATAAAGAGTCATATAAGAAGAGTCTATGGTGAATATTCACCTAAAATAGAGGAAAGAATAGTTGAATTAGATGGATTGAAGTTTTATCCAGAGAGGTTGGAGTTAGAATTAGGTGGAAAAGTTCTAATTATTACTAAGAAAGAAGGGATATTGATTGAATGCCTCATTAGAAAATACCCAAAAGTAGTAAGTAGAGATTATCTGTTAGAAAAGATATGGGATGATATTGAATTTGTAGAAGAAAATACTCTAAATGTAAATGTTAGCAGGATAAGAAAAAGATTTGAGGAATTAGGTATAGATAATGCTGTTCAAACTGTACGAGGATTAGGATATAAATTAAATAAAAATTGGTAGGGAGAAAATATGAAATTATTTTTTAGAGATTGTAAGGGTTATATTTTTATATATTATATAGGAATATTTATGACAATTATTTATTGTAATCTTATGAAATTTATCAATTTGGGAGAGAGTTTATATATTCTTTTATTTAGCTCTTTTATATTATTGTGTTTTTTAATATATAAATACTATAAGCATAGAGAAGTATATACTCTATTCAAAAAAGGCATAAAATCTCTGGATGAATCATTCTTGTATTTAGGAAATTCTTTCTTGGGAAGAAATATATCAGCTATTTTAAAACAACAACATAAATTATATCAATCAATGATACAAGAACATAAAAAAGTACATAGTGAACATTTAACTTTCATCAATCAATGGATTCACCAGATGAAAACACCAATATCAGTTATAAGTCTTCAACTTCAAGAATATGAGGGAGAAGAAGTAACAGAAAACATAAGAGAAGAACTAGATAGGCTAAATAAAGGTCTAAATATGGCGATGCACTTTGCAAGGGCAGATAATTTCCAAAAAGATTTTGTGGTTGAGAAAGCTAAATTGAACGAAATTGTAGTTGGTATTGTAAATGAAGAAAAGAGGCTATTTATAAAAAATGAGATAATTCCGAAGATAAAAATAGACAAATTTACTTATGTTTATACAGATATAAAATGGATGAAATTTATAATAAACCAGTTGATTACAAATGGTGTGAAATATTCTAAATGTTATAGTAACTACCTAAATATAAAAGCTGAAGAAAACAATAACTATGTAACACTAAGTATAATAGACGAGGGTGTTGGGATTGTTTCTAAAGATATAAAAAGAGTATTTGACCCGTTTTTTACAGGGGAAAACGGTCGTAAGTTTGGAGAATCTACAGGTATGGGACTTTATCTAGTAAAAAAAGTATGTGATGATTTAGGGCATAAAGTCAGCATAAAATCAGAGGTAGGAAAAGGCACAGAAGTTTCAATAATGTTTAATAAAGATAATATGAATAATTTTCTATAATAAATCTTTAATTGATTATGTTTTTTATTAATTTATATATTATTTGTTGAATGAGATAATTACAGTTAAAAAATCTAATTTTAATAGAGTTTACCTGCAAACCTTACATAGCTGTAAGGTTTGTGTAATGTTTGTAGATAGTTAAATTTTCTAATCTAAATTACAATTAGTATAAGAAATAACATAAAAAATAAATTTTGCAAAAAGGAAAGGATGTTTATTGATGAGTTTAGATATTATTTTCATATTAAAATCAGTTATGATAGCTATAGTAGAGGGGCTTACGGAATTTATCCCAGTTTCATCTACTGGTCATATGATATTGGTTGGTAGCTTGATAGATTTTAAAGGACAATTTGCTGAAATGTTTGAGGTTGTAATACAACTTGGAGCAATATTAGCAGTAGTAGTACTTTATTGGAAGAAAATAAAAGATAGTGTTATAGAATTTTTAAAATTTATATTTACTGGTGGAAAAGAAGGAAAAACTGGCTTTAAATTTGGAATGAATGTAATTATAGCATGTATTCCATTTGCGATTGTGGGGGTTCTATTTTATGACAACATAAAAGCCTTGTTTAATTTACAATCTGTAATTATAGGATTTATAGTTGGTGGGATTTTATTACTAGTGGTAGAGACTTTGTTTAGAAAAAAGAAACATTCTACTGATAATATAGACAAAATCACGCCAATACAAGCATTAAAAGTTGGAGTTTTACAAGTTTTATCTGCATGGCCAGGTATGTCAAGAAGTGCATCTACTATTATGGGTGGATGGATAGCAGGACTTAATTCTCCTATAGCAGCTGAATTTTCTTTCTTTTTAGCTGTGCCAGCTATGGTAGCTTCCTCAGGAAAGGATTTATTTGAATTTGATTATTCAATAATGACACCAACATTGTGGATTGCCTTGATAGTTGGATTTATAGTAGCTTTTATTGTATCAATAGTAGTTATGGAAAAATTTGTGGATTTTCTAAAGAAAAAATCAATGAGAGTATTTGCTATATATAGAATACTTATGGGAATATTGCTTGCTATATTAGCTTTTACAAACATAATTAGTGTATAGATTAAGATATATTTATTATTTACGAGAATTAGCTAACCAATATAAATAATAATTAACAAATAAATATATATGTTATTTCAAAAATTAGATTAGAAAGGATAGTTAATAATGAAAATTTTAACTGTAAATAATTTAAGTAAAGTATATGGCAAGAAAATAATTTTTAATGCATTAAATGATATAAATTTTAGTATAGATGATGGAGAATTTGTAGGAATTATGGGACCATCTGGCAGTGGGAAAACTACTCTTTTAAATATGATTTCTACTATTGATAAACCAACTACAGGAACTATGGAGCTAAAAGGTAAGAATCCACTACTATTAAAAGGTGAAGAACTTGCATTATTTAGAAGAAGAGAGTTAGGTTTTGTATTTCAAGATTTTAATTTATTAGATACCTTAACTATAGGTGAAAATATAGTATTGCCATTGACATTAGATAAGGTTAGTGTAAAAGAACAAAATAATAGATTGGCTGAAGTATCTGGAATTTTAGGGATAAAAGATTTATTAGAAAAAAGAACTTTTGAAGTATCAGGTGGTCAAGCTCAGCGAACTGCTATTGCTAGAGCATTAATAAATAGACCATCAATACTTTTAGCAGATGAACCAACTGGTAATTTAGATTCAAAGTCATCAAAGACTGTTATGGAGTTATTTGAGAATATAAATAGAGAAAATAAGGTTACTACTATGATGGTAACTCATGACCCATTAGCTGCAAGCTATTGTAGTAGGATTTTATTTATAAAAGATGGAGCTATATATAATGAAATATATAAGGGAAGTAGTAGAGAGCAGTTTTATCAAGAGATAATGGATGTACTTACATTATTGGGGGGCGATAATTAATGAATATAAAACAATTTGCCATCAACAATATTTCAAGAAACATTAAAGCTTATGTAGGGTATTTAGCAAGTATTGTTATATCCTCTGCCCTACTATTTTCTTTTATCATGTTTACAAGTCATCCCGACTTAGAGATATCTCAATTTCCTGATTATCTAAAAGAGGGGCTTAAGATGAGTAAAATAATTGCATATTTATTTTTATTCTTCTTTGTATTTTATTCAGTGAGTATATTTCTTAAAAGTAGATATAAAGAATTTGGAATACTTTACATTACAGGTATATCAAAGCAACAGGTAATGAAGTTAATTTTTATAGAAAATATAATAATAAATATAGCATCTTCTGTAATTGGAGTAATAATAGGTTTAGTCTTTTCAAAGATATTTTTAGTGATTATGTCTACCTTTTTAGAATTATCACCATTGAAGTTCTATATACCAATAAATGCAATATTATCTACTTTATTTTACTTCATAATTTTAGCTATATTAACATCAGTATTTGCTTCTTTTATAGTTAAGGAAAATCAAGTATTGAGATTGCTTAAAGGTACAAAAACTCCAAAACCAGAGCCTAAAACATCACTAGTATTTGTTATATTAAGTATTTGTCTGTTTGTAATAGCATATTATAGTGCTGTTACATCAACTGACCAATATACAACATATCTACGCTTAGTTCCAGTTACATCTCTTACTATATTAGCAACCTATTTATTTTTTTCTCAATTTAGTGTTTTTTTTCTAAAAAAGCTAAAATTAAATAAGAGATTTTATAGAAAAAATACGAATATGCTTTGGATTTCAAATTTAATCTACAAAGTAAAGGATAATGCTAGGATATTCTTTTTGATAGCTATAACTTCTGCAGTAGCATTTACTGCTATAGGTACAGTTTATTCATTTTGGAAAGATGTAAAGCGTCAAATTAATTTGATATATCCTAACACAATGTATTATTCAACAATGACTTTGCATAATGATACTAAGAAGCCTGATAGTAAAGAAAAAGATACGGAAAGAATGAGATTTATAGAAAGCGAATTAAAAAAAGAAAATGTAGATTATACAAGAATTAATGGAGAATTTAAAACTGTATTTCCTAAGAAAAGCGATTTTAATGTGAGAATTATGAAAGAATCTAAGTATCTAGAAATAATAAAGACTATAGGAGTTAATCCTATAAGTTTTGAAGATAATGAATCTATATCATTGCTTTCATCAAGCTTACCAGGTGATAAGAAAGTTAAAGAAAATGTTGTTATAGGTAATAAAAGTCTAAGGATAGTAAAACAAGTAGAAGAGTGTGTTATGCCAGCATATTATGACAATATGTATGTGGTAAAAGATAATTTTTATGATAGTATAAAATCAAAATTTATAGTGGATAGATTTACTACATTTGAAGTAGCTGATTCAAGTAAAACTACAGAGATATGTAGACAATTTGAGAATAAATTTAATGATGAGTCTGGAATGCAACCATATTTATTTTTCTCTAAAGAATTAATGATAGAAAATGGTAAATTAACATATTCTACATTTATGTTTTTGGCAATATTTATAGGTATGATTTTCTTTGTTACTACAAGTAGCTTTTTATATAATAAGTTTTATATGGATTGTCAAGTAGACAAGAAAAAGTATGAGCAGTTAAATAAGTTAGGGATGACATATAATGAGATTAAAAAAGCTTCAACTATTGAGATTGGAATTGTGTTTTTGTTGCCTTATGTAGTGGCAGTTATACATTCGATATTTGCACTTACTGCACTGAGAAATTCTTTTGATATAGAGGTAGCATCTTCAGCAGTTTTGGTAATGGGAAGTCTATTTTTAGTTCAAATAGTGTATTTCTTAATTGTGAGAAATAATTATTTAAAAGAGATAAGATTAAATTTAGTTAATTTTTAGGATATAGGAATTAAAATTACATCCTCATCAATTATACATGTAACTTAAATTTTTATATTTATATGAATAGATATTACTGGATTTGTATTAATTTATAAGCCAGTAATATCTTTTGTTATTTAAAAACTTGTATAATAAGCTATAAAGTATTTTTAAATTTATGAGTTGTGGTGTCTGAAATTTTTTATATAAGTATATTTAAGCAAAAATATGTATTACACTATAAATAAAAATCAACATAAAAATGGGGTGAAATAAAATTTATGATAAGAAAATCAAATGATAAAGATATAAACAAAATCATGGAAATATGGAAAGAAAGCACAATCAAAGCACATGACTTTATAAATAAAGAATACTGGGAAAATAACTATAACACTGTCAAAAATGAATATATACCTATATCAGATACATTTGTATATGAGGATGGTCAAGAAATAAAAGGATTTATAAGCATAATAGATAAAAGCTTCATAGGAGCCTTATTTATAAATTCAAACTATCAAAACCTAGGTATAGGAAGTAAACTTTTAGACTATGCAACTAAAGAATACAAGAATCTAAGTCTAGCAGTATACAAAGACAATAAAAAGGCAGTTGTATTTTACAATAAAAAAGGATTTAATATAGTAAAAGAGCAAATAAATGAAGATTCAGGATTTAAAGAGTACATCATGGAATATAGTAAATAACATTAATATATTTATTATTCCAATAGGCATAATTTAAAGAATATTTTTTAGAATTGTGAATTACATGTACTTAAGATATTAATAAACATAATGGCAGGGGGAAAAATAATGAATAAAAGAGCATTTATATATTACACTAGAATAAGAGGATAGCGCACAAATTGTGGCTATTTTACAACAGCTTATAACACATTTTATATAATCTAGAAAAGTTATCTTATGCAAGTAGCCATAATTTCGTGCTATTTAAATTAAATAGTGAATTTAAGGAGATTATGGGAATGAAACAGAATATAAGTAATGTAAATAAAAAAAATATTGGTAAACTAAAAAAGATAGAAACAACTAGATTACTACTTAATGAAAATATAGATGTATTTAAATGTCCACTTTGCAAAGCATATATGGTTACTATTGATAAAAATAGTGTTAAATGTGTGAATAAACACTGTTTTGATATATCTAAAAAAGGATATGTTAATTTATTAAATAGCAATACAAAAACTATTTATGATAAAGAACTATTTGAGTCAAGACATGAAATATATAATTCTAATGTGTATGATTATTTAATAGAAGAAATAAAATCTATAATTAAAAATTACACTTTAAATAAGTATAGTAACTATGTATTAGATGCAGGTTGTGGTGAAGGATATTTCTTAAATAAATTATATGAAGATGAAGAGATTAATAATGGATGTAAATTAATTGGAATTGACATAGCTAAAGAAGGGATTTCTATTGCTACAAGAGGAGAAAATGAAATTATATGGTGTATTTCAGATTTAGCAAATCTGCCACTTCAAGATAGTAAGCTTGATATAATATTAAATGTACTTTCTCCTGCAAACTATAAGGAGTTTACAAGAGTTTTAAATAATGGTGGAATAGTAGTAAAGATTGTTCCAGAGTCAAATTATTTGAAAGAAATAAGAAAAAGTATACAGAAAAATATAAAAAATAGTGATTATGATAATAAAAATATTGTAGATGTATTTAAGAAGCATCTTGATTTAATTTATGATAGTAGAATTAATTATAAGACCAATATCAATGTATTAAACTTAAGTAATTTAATTAAAATGACCCCTTTGACATCATCATTAGCTGAAGAAGAAATTTTAATGTTGTTAGAATCAGGTATATCTGATATAACAATCGATTTAAGAATCATAGTTGGTACTATAAAGAAATAAAAAGAATCATTATAAGAGTTAGATAAAGTTTAATTATGGTTTTATAATAGAAAATTGCTATGAGACCAGCTTAGTAAAGTTGGATTTCATAGCAATCTTAATTATCATAAAAATGTTTATTTTATATATTTTAAAAACTTATATAGTATCTAATAAAATATTCTTCTTATTTAAAACTATAAATTATTAAATCTTAAAATATTCTTTTTGAGACATGTTTATTTCAGAGTCACAATTTCCACAACAATAAGACGTTGAGATATCTTTAAATTCTTCGTTATTCTCATCAAACTCCATTTTTTTCTTTGCAAGAATCCCAACCTTAGTTAAATTAGAACCACAATTATTACAGTTTTGGATTTTACATATACTATATAATTTGTCAGGTGTAATATTTTCTAATAGTTCTTCACAATTACAACATCTAATAGAAGAAATTTCACTAGATATTTCAACAGGTTCAGATTTATCAAAAGAGAATTTATATATTATGTCATTTGATACTTTATAACCAGTATCAAAAATATTCGAATTACAGTTTGGACACAAGTATTTTGGGATATATACATCTTTCTTTTCAATAATATCACTACTAGTATGACAATCTAAATCATTTAAATCTGAACTTTCATCTATAGTTTTATACTTATTTAAATTTAGAAGATAATTATAAATTTTTTTATCTTCATTCTGTTTTGCTGTATTTAAAAGATGACTCATTATATTAGGATATTCTTTATTTTTTGATGGTGCATTCAAATCTATATAATTATTCTCAATAGCAAAGGATAATATATTAAAGTAATTATACTTAACTGCAAAAAATAATAGCATTTCATCAAATACTTTATCTATTACTTTGTCAGAAATGCTTATCCAAAAATCTGGCGAATCTAAATAAACTTTCTTACTAAGTTCATCCAACTCTTCATCTATGTTATTTAAAGTATTTTCATTAATTTTCATATCATCACTTCCTTATTATTTTTATATAAAATAAAATCTCATATAAAAATATATCATATTATAATTTACAAGTATAGATAAAATAGGTTTGTTTCTAAATAAATTTTTCTAAATGACCATTAAAATATAAAGCATTAATCCACAGTTTACTTAAAAATAAAATGTAAACCTATAATATATTTTAAGTTGACAAAAAAACGTCTTTCTTTTATACTAAAACAAAGCTTTGATAGAAAACTTGTATATATACATATAAACTAAATTGAATAAGACATATGAAGGGAATTATAAAAATGAAAAATACTAAGGTAAATATTCAAGATTTAACTAAAATGTCAATATGTGTAGCATTGTTATGTATATCATCCTACATATATATACCATTGCCATTTACACCAGCAGGAGTAACAGCACAAACAATAATGATAAATTTAATAGCTTTGATTTTAACACCAAGACAAGCATTTAGCACAGTTGGCGTATATATAATGATAGGTTTAATTGGAATACCAGTATTTGGTGGAGGAACATCTGGGATTGGAAAATTGTTAAGTCCAACAGGAGGTTTTTATTTTGGATTTTTGTTTGCAGCATTAATTATTAGTTTATTAAAAGGAAAAAATAATGATATTAAACGATATATACTAATAACAATTTTTATTGGTATGCCAATTATATATTTTATGGGAACAGTATTTATGTGTTATTTTAATCAAATGACAGTAGAAGCAGCACTTTTTGCAGCTGTTGTACCATTTTTAATTGGAGATACAATAAAAGCAGTTATTGCATCCTTTTTAGGTATTAAATTAAATAATGTACTAAAAAGAAATCTATTATAAGGAGAGATTATAATATATGGAAGAAGTTTTTATATTAGGAGGACTTAGAAGTCACATAGGTCTAAAAAATGGGATATTTCAATTTGTTCAACCTGAATCATTAGGCGCAAGTGTATTAAAACATCTAATTGAAAAATATGAAATTGATAAGATTGATGAGATTATATGTGGAAATGCAGTTGGAACAGGTGGTAATATAGCAAGATTAATGACTTTAACAGCAGGTGTGTCAAATGAAGTACCTGCTTTTACTGTAGATATGCAGTGTGCTTCTGCTATGATGAGCATAGACATAGCATTTTCAAAAATTAAATCTGGGCAGTGTGATTTAATTATTGCTGGTGGGTTTGAAAGTAGCTCTCTGCAACCAATGCGTACATACCATAAAAATGATAAACGATATGATATAAAGAATCCTAATTATATAGTTGCTCAATTTTCACCTGATGATAATAGTGAAAATAGCATGTTAGAAGGTGCAGAAAGAGTAGCAAAATTGTATCAGATTAAGAAAACAGAATTAGATTTTTGGGTGAAAGAAAGCCACAAAAGAGCAAAGAAGGCGAGAGAAGATAAAGTACTTGAGGATATCATATATCCTATAGATAATAATACTTATGACGAAGGTATACGAGACAAGATGAGCCAAAGATTATTAGACAGAGTTCCACCGATTTTGGGAAAAGAAACTATTACAAATGCAGCAAATTCATGTCTTATTAATGATGGAGCTTCATTTATTATATTGTGCTCTAAAAAATACATAGAAAATACAAAAAAGAAGCCTAAAGCAAAGATTGTCAATGCATGTACAATAGGAACAGATGCAAATTTAAGTCCAACATCTGCTATAAAAGCAATGGAAAAAATTTTAGAAATAGAAAAAATTAATTATCTAGATATATCTGCTGTTGAATTTAATGAAGCATTTGCAGTTATAGATGTACTATTTCAAAGAAAATATCCAGAATTGATTGATAGATACAATTTATTTGGTGGAGCTTTAGCATATGGCCATCCATATGGTGCTTCAGGTTCAATTATTGCATTACATCTTTTAAAAGCATTAGAAAAGACTAATGGTAGATATGGGATTTGTTCTATAGCTGCAGCTGGTGGATTGGGTTCAGCCTTATTAATTGAAAGGGTGTAGATTATGAACTACTATGAACTTCTAAAAATAAAAAGAGATAGTCATAAAAATAAAGATTTTTTAATTATAGATGGGGAAAAACATACTTATAAAAATATGTTAAGTTATAGTGAGGAGCTTGGAAAACAAATTTCTATAGGAGATAATACACCTATTTTAATATATTCTAAAAGTATAATGTTTCAGTTAGTGAGTTTTTTCGCAATTAATTATTCAAAAAATGTACCTATTATTTGTCATTATAATCTTTCTAAAAAAGTATTGAATGATATTCTAATAAAAAATAATATTTCAATAGTTATATCTGATGAGCCTATGGACAACATTAATTTATTTGATGATAATGAAAAAGTAAAGAAAACTAATTTTTCTATATTTAATCCTAAATTTAATATATATATGTATCAATATAATACTCCTATAAACTATATAGATAAAGATATTTGCATGGGTGTTTTATCTTCAGGTTCTACAAGTGTTCCAAAAGTATTGTATAGAACATATCATAGTTGGGTTGGATTCTTTCCTATTCAAAATGATATTTTTAATATATCTAAGGAATCAATTTTATTTATTAATGGAACATTGAGTTTTACAGGAAATCTAAATTCTTTAATATCAGTATTATATGAAGGTGGAAGTGTTGTAATAAATTCAGGTATGAATTGTAAGACATGGATAAAAGCAATAAAACAATATAATATAACGAATATATATCTCATACCTACAAAGCTACAACTCTTAGTCAAACATTTAAAAGAAGAGATACTCAATGTTGTAAGTATTTTCACTGGCTCTCAATTATTGTTTGAAAATACTGCAAAAAGTTTAAAGTACTATATGCCAAAATCTGAAATTATTTTATATTATGGAGCAAGTGAATTAAACTACATTACATATTTATGTTATGATGAATTGATTAAGAAACCTTTAAGTGTAGGAAGACCATTTCCTAAAATAGATGTATATGTTAGAGATGGAAAGATTTTTGTAAATACAAAATATGCAGTATATGATGTAACAAGACCTTATTCTGTTAATGATGTTGGATATTTTGATGATGATGGATATTTAATTTTTGAAGGAAGAAATGATGATATTGTAAATATTGGAGGATTTAAAGTTAGCTCTACTAAGGTTGAAAATGAAGTGAAAAAAATTCCTCAAATTGAGAACGCAGTTGTATTACCATATTCAGACTCCATAAGAGGAAGTCAAATTGCATTATTTGTAACAATTATAGATAAAATTACAAAGAAAGATTTATTAATTAAAATGAGAGAGAATCTAATAAAAAATGAAATACCAAGAAAAGTTATCTTTTTAAATTCATTTCCATATACCTCTTCTGAAAAGATAGATAGATTAGCATTATTAAAAATATTATAGATATAATATTTAGTAATTTTAGTGAACCAATATATTGATAAAAACATATTGTATATAGTAAAGGAGGCTTACAATATGTCAAATCAATACGATATAACTGTTATCGGGGGAGACCTGCGACAAGTGTACATGGTAAAAAAACTAATTAATAAAGGGTATTCTGTAGTCACTTATGGAATATCAAATGAAATAATAAATGGAATCGTTGGAAAAGCAACTTCACTAGCTGAGGCACTATCCAAAAGTTCCATTATTTTATGTCCAATTCCATTTACAAAGAATCAAGTTAACATTGAAAATACGGATGGTTGTCTAGATGCTACTATTGATAACTTGCTAATTAATTTATCTCCTAATCAAATATTATTTGGAGGTAACATACCAACTAAAGTTTGTAAATTTTGTGAGCAACACTCTATTCAGATTTATGATTTTATGAAAATGAATGATGTTGCTATTTTAAATGCAGTTGCTACAGCTGAAGGCGCTATAGCAGAAGCTATTAAAAGAAGTATAATTAATATACATCAAAGTAACTGCTTAGTATTAGGTTTTGGAAGATGTGCACAAATACTTGCAAAAAAATTATACTCTTTAGATGCAAATGTATGTGTTGGAGCAAGGAGTAATGATGCAAGAAGTACGGCTAATGCATTTGGATATTCTAGTATTTCTTTGAATCAACTTGATGAAAAACTTTTACAGTTTGATTATATTTTTAATACTATACCAGAATGTGTTTTAACAAAAGAAAGACTGGAAAAAGTATCACAAGAAGTAACTATTATTGATATAGCTTCTTCTCCTGGTGGAGTGGATTATTCTGTTACGAAAGATACAGGTATTAATGCGACTCTTTGTCCTGGGCTTCCTGGTAAATACTCACCAAAAACATCTGGTGAAATTCTTGTTAATGCTATAGAAAATATTATAAATGAAAGAAGGGATTAGAAATGAGACTTGAAGGACTTACAATTGGAGTAGGATTTACTGGTTCGTTTTGTACTTATGATAAAATATTTATAGAGTTAGAGAATTTGGTTAAAGAAGGAGCAAATGTACACACTATATTTTCAGATGTATCACAAAATATTGATTGTAGATTTGGAAATTCTGAAGAGTTTATGAAAAAAGCATATGAACTTACAGGTAATAAGCCTATAGTTACAATTGAAGAGGCAGAGCCATTTGGACCTAAAGGGATTGCTGATATTATAATAATAGCACCTTGTACTGGAAATACTGCTGCAAAATTAGCTAATGGGATTACAGATTCACCAGTATTGATGGCAGCTAAAGGTCATCTTCGTAATGATAAACCATTAGTAATATCAATATCAACGAACGATGCTCTGAGTTTCAACTTCAAAAACATTGGTATTCTCCTTAATTCTAAAAATATATATTTTGTACCTTTTGGTCAAGATAACTGTAAAGCAAAGCCTAATTCTATGATTGCACATACTGAGTTAATAGTTCCAACTATAGAACTTGCTCTAGAGAATAAGCAATTGCAACCAGTTATAAAAAGTCCACACCAATAAATTAGTGATGTGATATATGTATTGTATGTAATATTAATAAAAGTCCAGCAATGTTATTTGCTGGACTTTTATCTATAATATATCAAAAGTATTTGCCTAATCTAATTTATAAACTGGAATTTATATTACTTTGCTTCTTTGAATATCAAGTTAACTGTACTTGATACAAAACAAGCAGACATAATTAAGATAAATACTGATAGTCCTCTAATAAACAAATTGTCCACATAATAGGTTACTACTGCAATACCTCCAAGAGCTAAAATTGTACTCATAATTAAAGATAAAATGCTAATTACTTTTAATTTTTTCATCCTTATTCCTCCTATGAACTCTAAGTTTATCTATATTGTATTAACTATATCTTATTTTATATCACATAAGAATTGTGAATGTATATGTTTAATTATACTATATTAAAAAATTCTCTGTATATATTTTTATTTATAAGAAAAATGTCATGTTAAAATAATAACGTTATCATTAAGTTTTGAGATGGATTTTTCTATAATCTACATAAAAAATAAAGTGATATATGATGAAAATAAGTATTCTTAAAGTAGAGTATTAGTGGGACAAGTGAGATTATTTTAAATAAAAATAAAATGTTAAAAAAATAACTTGAAAATAGAAAAAGAAGGTGCTATACTGTTAATAAATTAACAGTTAAGTAAAAAATACTATTCTAGGAGGTTGTCAAAATGGCCAATAAAGAACAGGATATAATAGAAAATATAAAGGGAGATGAGGTTATGTCAATTAATGTAGGTGTTGTAAATAATGTTGAAACCTTAGTTAAAAAGTTAGCAAAAATTAGAGAGGCTCAAAAAATATTTGCCACATATACTCAAGAGCAAGTAGATAAGATTTTTTTAGCAGCATCTTTAGCAGCTAATAAGCAAAGAGTTCCTCTAGCTATAATGGCACAAAAAGAAACTGGTATGGGGATTGCAGAAGATAAAGTCATAAAGAATCATTATGCTTCAGAGTATATATATAATGCATATAAAGAAACTAGAACTTGTGGTGTAATAGAGAAAGATGAGGCATTTGGCATGACTAAAATTGCTGAACCAATAGGTGTTATTGCAGCTGTTGTACCTACAACTAATCCAACTTCTACTGCTATATTTAAAGCACTTTTGGCACTTAAGACTAGAAATGGGATAATTTTCTCTCCACATCCAAGAGCAAAGAATTCTACTATAGAAGCTGCAAAAGTAGTTCTTGAGGCGGCTGTTTTAGCTGGAGCTCCTGAAGGTATAATAGGATGGATAGACGAACCTTCTTTAGAATTAACTACAACTGTTATGAAAGAAGTGGATTTAACTCTTGCTACAGGGGGACCTGGAATGGTTAAATCAGCATATTCATCTGGGAAGCCAGCTATTGGAGTTGGAGCAGGTAATACACCAGCAATAATTGATGATAGTGCAGATATAAAAACTGCTGTAAATTCAATTCTTGTGTCTAAAACTTTTGACAATGGTATGATATGTGCTTCTGAACAATCAGTTATAGTATTAGAAAATGTATATAATGAAGTTAAAAAAGAATTTAAAGAGCGTGGCGCTTATTTATTAAATAAAGATGAAACAGAAAAAATGAGAAATGTAATTTTGATAAATGGAGGATTAAACTCTAAAATAGTTGGACAGACAGCTTGTACAATAGCAAAACTTGCAGGTTTTGAAGTTCCAGAGGATGCTAAAGTTTTAATAGGTGAAGTAGAGTCTGTTGAGTTAGAAGAGGCTTTTGCTCATGAGAAACTTTCACCAGTACTTGCAATGTATAGAGCAAATGATTTTGATGATGCAGTTAGAAAAGCAGAAAAATTAGTAGAAGATGGAGGATTTGGTCATACATCTTCACTATATATTGATGATGTAAATCAAAGGGAAAAACTTGATAAATTTACTTCTGCTATGAAAACTTGTAGAATTTTAATTAATACTCCTTCTTCTCAAGGTGGTATAGGTGACTTATATAATTTTAAACTAGCTCCTTCTCTTACTTTAGGATGTGGGTCTTGGGGTGGAAATTCAGTATCTGAAAATGTAGGAGTTAAACACTTACTTAATATTAAGACAGTAGCTGAGAGGAGAGAAAATATGCTTTGGTTTAGAGCACCAGAAAAAGTTTATTTCAAAAAGGGTTGTTTAGGAGTTGCATTAAAAGAACTTAAAGATGTAATGAATAAAAAGAGAGCTTTTATTGTAACAGATACATTCCTTTACAATAATGGATATACTAAAACAGTGACTGACTTATTAGATGAAATGAATATTAAACATACTACATTCTTTGAAGTAGAGCCAGACCCAACTTTGGAATGTGCCAAGATAGGTGCTAAAGCAATGAGAGAGTTTAACCCAGATGTAATAATATCTATAGGTGGAGGAAGTGCAATGGATGCAGGAAAGATAATGTGGACATTGTATGAGCATCCAGAAGTAGATTTCCAAGACCTAGCTATGAGATTTATGGATATAAGAAAAAGAGTATATACATTCCCTAAAATGGGTGAAAAGGCCAATTTCGTAGCAATACCAACATCAGCAGGTACTGGCTCAGAAGTAACACCATTTGCTGTTATAACTGACCAAGATACAGGGGTAAAATATCCACTAGCTGATTATGAATTAATGCCAAATATGGCTATAGTTGACTCTGATATGATGATGAATATGCCAAAAAGTTTAACTTCTGCTTCTGGTATAGATGCTTTGACTCATGCATTAGAAGCATATGTATCTATGCTTGCAACTGATTATACAAATGGTATTGCACTACAAGCTATTAAGAGTATATTTGAATATCTTCCACGTGCATATGATAATGGAGCAAAAGACCCAGAAGCTAGAGAAAAAATGGCAAATGCTTCAACAATGGCAGGTATGGCTTTTGCAAATGCATTTTTAGGGGTTTGTCACTCTATGGCCCATAAACTAGGTGCTTTCCATCATGTACCACATGGTGTTGCAAATGCTCTTTTAATAACAGAGGTTATGAAATTTAATTCTTCAGATGCACCAAAGAAAATGGGAGCATTTTCTCAATATAAATACCCAGAGGCGTTGAAAAGATATGCTGAAATAGCTTCATTCTTAGGTTTAAAAGGAAATTCTGATGAAGAGAAATTCGAAAGCTTACTAATAGCTATTGAAGAATTAAAATCTAAAGTTGGTATTCCTAAAACTATAAAAGACTTTGGTGTTGAAGAATCTAAGTTCATGGATTCAATAGATGAAATGGTAATTCAAGCATTTGATGACCAGTGTACAGGAGCAAATCCAAGGTATCCTCTTATGAGTGAAATAAAAAATATGTATTTAAATTCATATTATGGAAGATAAATTAATAAAAAATAGATAAAATAAAATCCCTTATACATAAGATAAAAATTTACTGTATAAGGGATTTTTATTTTAAAAAACGAATAGTTTTTATTCTTTAATTCAAAATTTAATTAAATAATGTTATTATAATAATTAAGGATGTTTTATATAATAATTATAATTGGTTTTAGACATTATATTTGGGTATATGTGTATATAACATAAATGATAAATTTGTATTAAAAAGATATGTTAGCTATATAAGGTATTGACTAATTAGGGGAGGAGTCAAATGACAAAAAGGAATAAGAATATTACATTAATTATAATTCTTTTATTGACATCAGTATTTCTGATAATGGGGTATCTATATATAGAAGATACAAAAAATCTTCTTATATCAGAAGCAGAGGTACATATAAAAGAAGTTGCAACACAAGGTTCTCAATTAGCGCAAAAACAAATTGAAAAAGATTTAGATGTTTTAAATATTTTTTCAAATTATTATACTTCAAACCCAGACATATCTAACGAAGAAAAAATGAAAAAGCTTTTAGATGAAATGGAAAATCAAAAATTTTATACGATGGCAATCGTTGATACAAAAGGTAATGCAGAAAATACTAAGGGTAATAAGTTTTCGGTTAAGGATAGAGAATTTTTCAAAAATTCAATTAAAGGCAAAGAATGTGTTTCAAGTCCATATGTTGATGAAGTAGATAAATCTGTAAAAAAAGTTACTATTTCAGTGCCAATATTAAATAATGATGAAGTGGTTGGAGTCTTATATTGTACTTATGATGTTAATACTCTAATGAAACTTATAAATGTATCTTTTTACGAAAATAATAG
This sequence comes from Clostridioides sp. ZZV14-6387, assembly GCF_020657835.1. NCBI lineage: Bacteria > Bacillati > Bacillota > Clostridia > Peptostreptococcales > Peptostreptococcaceae > Clostridioides > Clostridioides sp. ZZV14-6387. Next base: position 42,595 of record NZ_JAGWCW010000001.1, on the reverse strand, counting down.
TATATCTTATATTATAAGAAATAATGGGACAGTTATACTTCACCCTCAGCAAGATAGACTATCAAAAAATATTTATAGATTATTAAAAAAGGATAATGATATCAAAGAAGTAAATAAGTTAAAAAAAGAGTTACAAGAAAATAAAACAGGTGCGGCAATTTTAGATGTATCAGGAGAAAAAAGATATATAGGATATTCCACTATGGATAATGGTGATGAGAAAAATAACTATATAAAGGATTGGAATTTGATTTTTTCAGTTCCAGAAAGTGTTATATTCAAGAACTCAGAACAAATTATTAACAGAGCTTTATATGCAGTGTTATTGATTATATTTGTATTTATTACAATTATTTTCTATATAATGTACATAAAAAATTCTAATGAAAAAGAAGTATTGAGTTTGGCTTATGAAGATAAGATTACTCATATAGGAAATCAAAACAAGTTTTATAAGGAGTGTAGTGGATATCTTTTAAATAAACCATCTTTAAATTATGTTATAGTATATTTTGACATTAATAATTTTAAGATGATTAATGATACTTTTGGATATGAATTTGGTGATAATCTGTTAATTACAATAGCAAAAGCTTTGAAAGAAGAACTAACAGAAGGTGAAATATATGCAAGACTTTCAAGTGATTATTTTTCAATTTTCTGTGATTATAAAAAAGGAAGAGATAAAGTTATAAGAAAACTTGACAATATACGAGATAATATTGAAAGGAATCTAAATACAGTATTTGAAATTTCTCTGTGTGTAGGCATTTACTTTGTAGAAGAAGGAGAAGTAGATATTCAAAAAGCTGTAAATAAGGCAAATATGGCTAGGTCTGTTGCCAAAGGTAAAAATGTAAATTATGCTATTTATAATGAAGATGTTAGAAATAAGCTTAGTGAAGAATCAATTATTTTAGATGACATAAAAACAGCCTTAGTAAAAAATCAATTTGAAGTATATTATCAACCTAAGTTTTCACTTGTAAATGGTGAAATGATAGGAAGTGAGGCACTAATAAGATGGAATCATCCAGAATATGGATTTATAAGCCCAGCAACATTTATACCTATAGCAGAGAAAAGTCAATTGATTTTAAAAATTGGAAGGTTTGTGTTTGAAAGAGTATGCATAGACTTATCTGACTGGAAGAAACAAGGTAAAAATATAGTTCCAGTTTCAGTAAATTTATCTAGAGTTGAGTTATACCAACCAGATATAGTGAAATTCATCAATGATACTATACAAAAGTATAATATAAATTCAGATTTAATTGAATTGGAGATAACAGAAACTGTAGCTATGAATGAATTAAATATTTTAAAGAATGTCTTAAATGAGTTAAGAAAGTATGGATTTTTTATTTCTATGGATGACTTTGGGACAGGCTATTCTTCTATCAGCTGTTTAAGGGATATGCCAATTGATGTACTTAAATTAGATAGATCTTTTCTTGATGGTATTGAAAATGATAAGAGAAGCCGTAATATAGCAAAATCTATAGTATCTCTAGCTAAATCACTAGACTTAATTGTAATTATAGAGGGTGTTGAGACTAAGGAACAAGCTGAATTAATGAAGCAATTTGGATGTGATTTAGTTCAAGGATTTTATTTTGCAAGACCAATGCCAGGTATAAATTTTATAAATTTACTAAAAAATTAAGATTTAATCTTTATATAAAGCACTAGTTATAAATACTTGAGTTTAATAAATTCTTGTTAAATAATTAGTGTTTTTTTGATTTTTAGTCATATATTGACTGTATGTAAAGGAAAAATAATAGCCTTTTACAAAAATTGTATTAAAAATAAATTATTTTGTTAATAAACATGTCATTAACAAAGGAATAGTACTATAATGTATAGATGATAAAAACTTTAATAAAAATTTAGTGTATAGGAGTTGTTTGAGTATGATAGATGTAAGTATTGATAAAAAACTTAAGGAAAGATGGCCTAATGCTAAGTTAGGCTGTATCCAAGCAAAAGTAGCAGTAAGTAAGAGCTCAGAAAAATTGATTAGTGAGATAAACGCATTTTGTGATATTTTAAATCAAAGTCTAAAAGTTGAAGATATTACAAAATTGGATAAGATTAAAGATGCAAGAAACGCTTATAAAGAACTTGGTAAAAATCCAAGTAGATATAGAACATCTTCAGAAGCATTAATTAGAAGAATTATTCAAGGAAAAGGTCTTTACACAATAAATAATATAGTTGAAATAAATAATCTAATATCAATAAAATCATTGTATCCAGTAGGTACATATAATGTAAGTAAATTACATTCACCAGTATGCTTTACTGTAGGAGATGAAGGAGAGCAGTATAAAGGTATTGGAAAAGAATTGATAAATATAGAAAATCTTCCAATATTATCTGATTCACTAGGTAAATTTGGAAGCCCAACTAGTGACTCTGAGAGAGCAATGATAACAGAGGATGCAAATGAAATATTGATTTGTATATTTTCTTTTAGTCAAGAATCTGATATTGAAGAATATTTTGACTATGCTAAGGAATTACTTAAAGAATATGCAGGTGGAAAAGATATAGAAACTAAAATAATTAAATAGAATGTATATAACAACGTTATGTTAGATTGAAATATAGTCTTTAAAAAATAAGTTAAGATAAGAGAACTAATAACTACTTATTTTCTTTTCTTTAAAATAAGTAGTTATTAGTTACAAAAACAGATAGATACCCCCATGATTCTTAAAAGTATGGTAATATATTAATATAGCAGAGCCTATATTTAAGGGATTTTGAAAGGAGGTATTTACAATAACTACTTTATTTAAAATATAAAATAGTATCATGAAAATAACTCTATATTTAAAAATGTAAATAATACTACAGTAATTTGGGTATATAAAATAAGGCAAATATGATTTTGTTTAAAAAGAGATAAAGTACATAGGTAATTATAATGTAAGGAAGGATTTAATTATGATTGATGGAAAAGAGGTAAAACAAGAAAGTGGGCAAAAAAATCTAAAGGTTAAGATAGGTATAGTAGTCGGTGTTTTAGTTGTAGCTTATATAGGAATGGCAATCTTTTTTAGAAGTCATTTTTATTTTGGAACAACTATTAATGGAGTTAAAGCTTCAGGAAAAACAGTTGAGCAAGTAAATGATTTATTAGCATCAAGTACTAGTTCTTATACCTTAAATTTAGAGGAAAGAGATAATAAGAAAGAGCAAATAAAATCAAAAGATATTGATTTAAAGTTTACATCAGATGATAAAATCCAAAAGATAAAAAATAGCCAGAGTGCATTTGGATGGATTGTTGGGATATTTAAATCTAAAGAGTATAATAATATGGTAACTCTTTCATATAATAAAGATTTACTAGAAAAGAAATTTAATGCTCTAGCTTGCTTTGATAGTAAAAAAGTTGTAGAACCTAAGAGTGCTTACCCTAAGTATGATAGTACTAAAAATGCTTATACTATAGTTCCAGAGGTACTTGGAAACAAGGTAAAAAAAGATGACTTTTATAAGTTAGTACAAAAATCAATTAATTCTGGAGAAACTTCTATTTCTTTAGAAGAAAATAAGGTATATGAAGCACCAAACAATACGAAGGATTCAGAAAAATTGAAAGAAGCTATTAAGACATTAGATAAGTATGTTGGTGTAGTTGTTACATATGATTTTAGTGACCGTAAGGAAACTTTAGATGGTGTTGAGATTAATAAATGGTTAAAGGTAGATTCAGAAAAGAATTATGAGATAAGCTTTGATAATGCTACTATGGTTGAATATGTGAGAGGACTAAGCAAAAAATATAGTACTTTTGGAGATTCAAGACCATTTAAAACTGCAACAGGTAAAGACATTACAATTTCAGGTGGAATTTATGGTTGGTTGATAGACAAAAACAAAGAAGCTGAAGCATTGGTTGATGTTGTAAAAGCTGGTAAAAATGTTACAAGAGAACCTATTTACATACAAAAAGCTATATCTCGTAATAAAGATGATATTGGAAATACATATGTAGAGATTAGTCTTTCTAACCAACATATGTGGTTCTTTAAAAATGGAGAGATGCTTGTATCAACAGATGTTGTAACAGGGGATTTAGGTAGAGGATTTGCCACACCATCAGGTATATACCCTCTTAATTATAAGGCTAGAAATGTTTCATTAACTGGGCAAGGTTACAGTTCACCTGTAAGCTATTGGCTTCCATTCAATGGAAATATAGGAATTCATGATGCTACTTGGAGAAGTTCTTTTGGTGGAGGTATATATAGATCTTCAGGTTCGCATGGATGTGTAAATACGCCTTTTTCTAAAGCAAAGAAGATATATGAAAATATAGAGCCAGGTACCCCAATTATTTTATATTAGTGAATATATAGGATTATGAGCATTAAGTGAAGTCATCTTAGTTTTTTAAGATGACTTCATTTTTATATAGAGGTTATTAAAAGGAGGAATATATAATGAATGAAAAATTAATTAGGATTTTAGAAGAAGCCAGGAAAGATGAAAAGTTCAAAATAGAACTTATAAAAACAAGAGAACAACGTGATGTTATGGATTCATTTTGCAAAGTTGTTACATCTAGAGGTTATGATATAACAGTAGGGGAACTTTTCTCTATAGGAGAAGAATATACATCAAATCTATTGAAAAGTGTAAATGGAGGAGCAGCATATCCTATTGAAGATTGGAGTGATTGGTACGAGGATTTTTTTATAATGCTGTCGAATATATAAAATAACTGGATATATTATCGATTTTAAATTAATATAACTAGTTAAAATAAAAATATCAAATATAAGTGTAAATTTTATCAATCTTAGAAAATATTAATTTATATCTAAGTAAATACAAAAAATTAAATTAAAAATAAGGTGACAAAAATCGATATCGCTCAATGATTTATAAAACTTAGATGAAATAGTGTGAGATATTTCTAAAAATTCAAAAAAAACAATTAGTTTCAATACTATAAGTGTTGAAAAAACTGATAAAAATATTTTATATGTAATAAATAAAATTATATATAGAAAAATATTGAAATAAAAATTAAAAATGTCGATAAAACGTTAATTTTAAAACAGAATAACGCTATTGACAAACCATATCGCTTTAAATTATAATTATTGAAAATAATGGTATTAAAAAATCATACTCATGTCATAGTCTAAAAGTAAGTCAAAAAAGGATGTAAATCTAAGTAAATGCTACTCTAAAATATGTTTTATTAAGAGATAAACGTTAAAAAATATTAATTATTATATAAAAATGCTGTTTATACTTTAACAATGAGGTAGTAATCTAATTAGAATAAAAAAATCTAATTGGTTATATACATAGTAAAAAGGTAAGAGAGGTGATTTGGATGGCTTTTGAAATAATAAAAAGCATTGTTGAGGCAGAGCAGACAGCAGACAGTATCAAAGTAAAAGCTGTTACTGATGCAGAGTCTATCAGAGCTGATGCTGTAAACAAATGTGAAAGCATCTTTGCTGATGTAAAAAAGCAAGCAAAGCTTATGGAAGAAACTCTTATTGAGAAGGCAGTCACCGACAGTAAGGTGGAGGTTGATAAAATCTTAGCTGATGCTAAAAGTGAATGTCTGAAAATTGAAAAAACTGCTAAAGAAAGAAAAAGTAAGGCGATTGAAGCGGTTATTGGAAAGGTAGTGAGATAATATGGCAATAGTTAATATGAACAAAATATCTATTGTTGGCTTAGAAGCTCAAAAAAGCCAGATTTTAAAGCTACTTATGAACCGTGGGTTTGTTCAGATTGATGATAGTGCCTTTCTTACTGAGGAGGAGGAGTTAAAAAATTATCTTGTAAAAGATAGTGAAGAATCAGAAGTTATAATGTTAGAACAAAAGATGTCTCATGTAAATCAAGCGATTAACATTGTTTCTTCACTAGTGAAACAAAAGAAAGCCATGTTTGTACCAAAAAGAGAGTTTGACAGAATTAATAGCGAAAAAGAAGAACAAATTTACGCTGAAGCTTTGGAGTTAAACACTCTACATAAGGAGATAGGTACAATAAGGGCTAACATAAATCTATTGAATAACAATAAAAATATGTTAGAACCATGGGTGAATTTTGATATTCCTCTTGAAAATATGGAAACTAAGTATACAAAAACTATACTTGGGACTGTACCTACAAGTGCAAATGTTGATGCCTTAAGAGTAAAATTAGAAGATGAAATACCAGAAAGTGTTCTTGGAATTATTAATTCCGACAAGTTAATGAACTATGTTTATTTAATTACTTTGAAAGAAACTTTTGATAATTCTTTAGAGGTTCTAAAAGAATTTAATTTTTCAGTAGTTGCATTGCCAAATGAAGAAGGTACACCATCACAAGCTATTAAGAAATATAATGAAATGATAATCAGACAGGAAAACGTTTCTAAGAATAAGACAGAAGAAATTAAAAGCCATGCAGATAATATGCACATGCTTGAAAATCTATATGATTTTTACACTATAGAAAGAGACCAAAAAAAGATTATAGAGAGGCTTGTCAAAACAAAAACAACATTCTGCCTTAACGGTTGGCTACCAAGCAAAAGAGCAGATGAGCTAATTAAAGAAATTACAGAAAAGTTTGACTGTTGTGTTCAAACAGAGGAAGGAGATAAAGAAGAAGGTTTCCCAATTCTGCTTGAAAACAATAAAGTTGTAACACCTTTTGAAAGTGTAACAAATATGTACAGCTGTCCAAGCACAAAAGATATTGACCCAAATACAATTATGACTTTCTTTTATGTTGTATTCTTTGGAATGATGCTAAGTGATGCTGCATATGGGATGATAATTGCACTAGCGTGTGGATTTATTGTATACAAATCAAAAATGCAAAAAGGTGAAGGAAATTTAATTAAACTTATTGGTATTTGTGGAGTTTCAACTACTATATGGGGTCTTATATTCGGGGGTATTTTGGGGGATTTAATTCCTATAAAAGCTCTAATCAATCCTTTAGAGGATGTTATGGTACTTATGGGAATGTCATTACTGTTCGGTATTATCCATATATATGTAGGTTTGGGAATTAAAGCATATACATTAATAAGAGATGGCAAGGTAATAGATGCAATTTTTGATATAGGTTTTTGGTATTTATGTATAACAGGGGTATGTCTACTTATAATACCTTTTGTTGCAGGCGATATAGGTGTATTTTCTGAAGTAGGAAAATATTTGGCAATTATAGGTGCTTTAGGTCTTGTCCTTACTCAAGGAAGAAGCTTTAAAGGTGTTCCTGTTAAGCTTTTCAAAGGATTCTCAAGCCTTTATGGTATAACAAGTTATTTTGCTGATATATTATCTTATACAAGAATTATGGCACTTTGTCTAACAACAGGAGTTATAGGGCAGGTTATCAATCTTTTAGGGGCTATAGCTGGTCCAATATTTGCAGTTGTAATTGGTGTTGTAGGACACACAATAAACCTTCTTATAAATGCACTAGGTGCATATGTTCATACAAGTAGGTTACAGTATGTAGAATTTTTCAACAAGTTTTATGAAGGCGGAGGAGTTCCTTTTGTTCCGTTTAAGTATAAAACAAAATATACAAGCATTAATAAAAAGGAGATGTAAATATGGAATTTTTAAACGCGTTAGGAAATGGTCAATTTTTGGCAATATCAGGAGCTGCTATAGCAGCATTATTTGCAGGTATGGGTTCTGCTAAAGGTACTTCAATAGCAGGTCAAGCCGCAGCAGGTGTTGTAACAGAAGACCCTAGTAAATTTGGTCAACTTCTAGTTTTACAACTTCTTCCTGGTACACAAGGTCTATATGGATTTATCATAGCTTTCCTTATTTTATCAAAAGCAGGGATTATTGGGGGAGATGCAATACCAACATCAGCTCAAGGTTTACAACTTCTTATGGCAGGACTTCCAATTGGTTTAGTTGGTTTAGTGTCAGGTATTGCACAAGGTAAGGCAGCAGCAGCAGGGGTTGGAATAGTTGCTAAAAGACCTGAGGAACTTGGTAAGGCTATAACATTTGCAGCGATAGTTGAAACATATGCTCTTTTAGGACTACTTGTTTCTTTCTTAGCTTACAATGGAATTGCAATTGGTTAATTATAGATTATAATTCATAAGTAAAAAAAATGAAAAGGAGGAAGCACTCCTATGGGTAATGAACAAAAAATGATTGACAGAATTATAGCTGATGCCAAACAAGAAGCACAAGAAATATTGGATAAAGCTAAGAGTGAGGCAGATTCAAAAATAAATTCAGCTACTGAAAAAGCTGAAAAGGAAATGGCTTCCTATACAAAGCTTGCAGAGGCAGAAGCAGAAAAAGCAGCTTCTAAGGAAATATCAGGAGCTTATATGGAGGCTAAGAAACAAATATTATCAAAAAAACAAGAGATTTTAGAAGAAGTAATCTTAGAAGCTAAAAATAAACTTTTAAATCTTAAAGATAGTGAATATGAAGAGATTATATTAAATATGATTGAAAAATCAAACTGTACAGAAGACTCACAGATAGTATTATCTAAAAAAGATAAAAAAGCATTGAAAGATGTGTTATCAAAAAAAGGCATTAAAGTATCTGATGAAATCAGAGATATTACTGGAGGCTTTATAGTTAAAAAAGGCGACATTGAGTATAATTATTCATTTGAAGCCATAATTGCAGTAGAACATGAAGATATTGAGCAAATTGCAGCAGAAATTTTGTTTAATTAAGGAGGGGTTAAAAAATGGCAGAAGAAAAAACTTATCCCTATGCCGTGGCACGAATAAGAGTGCTTGAAAAACAGCTTCTTAACAGACAAATGTTTATTCAAATGGCAGAAGCCAAAAGCCCTGAAGATTCTTTAAGAATTATAGCTGAAGCAGGTTATGTGGATACATCGAATAATAATATCCATAATTTTGAGAATATTTTGACTCAAGAATTATCAAAGACATATGAAATTCTTAAAGGTCTAGCTCCTGAAGAAAAATTTGTTGATGTATTTCTTTATAAAAATGACTATCACAACTTAAAAGTGCTGATTAAAGAAGAAATTTCTGGTGTAGATGGTGAAAAATATTTGATTGATGGAGGTACAATTCCTCTTATTAAGCTTAGAGAATCTTTAGCAAATCGTAATTTTAGTGATTTACCTAATATAATGGCAGCAGCCATAGTAGAGGCATTTGATGTTTATAGTAAGACACAAAATGGTCAGATGGTCGATATTGCTTTAGATAAAGCGACTTTTTCTAGTATGAAAGAGACTGCTAAAGAAAGTCAAAACAAATTTGTAATAGATTATGTTATGAAAGTTTGTGATTTAACAAATCTAAAAAGTTTTATAAGAGTTAAAAATATGAAGAAAGATTTTCACATGTTTATGAATGTGTTTGTTTCAGGTGGCTCACTTGATAAGGAAAAATTCTTAGAAGCTTTTTCTTCAGACACTCCAGCATCATGTTTTAAGTCTACTTCTTACTCTGATATCTGTAAAAATGGTATGAGTAATGGATTCACTGTATTTGAAAAACTTTGTGATGACTATCTTATGGAATATGTTAGAGAAGCAAAATTTAAACCTCTTACATTAGAGCCATTAATTGCTTATTTATATGCTAAAGAATCAGAGATAAAAACAATAAGAATTATTTTGACTAGTAAGCTTAATAATATAGACGCAGATACTATAAAAGAAAGGCTAAGGGATGCTTATGTATAAGGTAGGAGTAGTTGGAGATAAAGATAGCATCATGGGATTTTTAGCTCTTGGAATAGATATCTTCCCAGCCTATGATAGTGACGAAATTAAAAAAAGTATACATAAGTTGGTTGAAGATGAGTATGCGATAATTTATATTACAGAACAGGCATCATTGCTTGCAAAAGAATCAATAGCAAAATACAAGGACTACCAACTTCCTGCTATTATAGTTATTCCAGGTATTGGAGGAAGTATGGGATTAGGTATGAATGAAGTAAGAGAATCTAGTAAACGTGCTATAGGTGCAGATATATTATTTAAAGAATAAATGGAAGTTGAATAAAAGACAATCTCAAATTTTATTAGTGCTAAAAGTACGTATTGATAAAATATAGGAGGGAGTATTTAAATTTTGATAAAGTATATGATTGCAGGTGAGAGAATATGAAAACAGGCACAATTGTAAAGGTGTCAGGACCGCTTGTTGTAGCGGAGGGCATGAGAGATGCGAATATGTTTGACGTCGTAAGAGTTTCAGATAAACATCTTATAGGCGAGATTATAGAAATGCATGGAGATAAGGCTTCTATACAGGTTTATGAGGAGACTTCTGGTCTAGGACCAGGGGAGGAAGTTGTTTCTCTTGGAATGCCTATGAGTGTTGAGCTTGGACCAGGTCTTATTTCAACTATTTATGATGGTATTCAACGTCCACTTGAAAAAATGTATGATATTTCAGGTACTAATATAACTAAAGGTGTTGAGGTATCTTCACTTGATAGAGAAGTTAAGTGGGAATTTAAACCTAAAAAAGCTGTAGGCGATAAAGTTGTATCTGGTGATATAATTGGTGGAGTTCAAGAAACAGCTGTAGTGGAATGTAAAATTATGGTTCCTTATGGAGTTAATGGTACTATAAAAGAAATATATTCTGGAGAATTTACTGTTGAAGATACAGTTTGTGTTATTACAGATGAAAAAGGTAACGATATAGCTGTAACTATGATGCAAAAATGGCCAGTTAGAAAAGAAAGACCATATAGAGAAAAGAAAACACCAGATTCACTTCTTGTTACAGGTCAAAGAGTTATAGATACATTTTTCCCAATCACAAAAGGTGGGGTAGCAGCTATACCAGGTCCTTTTGGAAGTGGAAAAACTGTTACACAACATCAGCTTGCTAAATGGGCAGATGCAGATATAGTTGTATATATAGGTTGTGGTGAACGTGGAAATGAAATGACTGATGTTCTTCTTGAGTTCCCTGAATTAAAAGACCCAAGAACAGGCGAGTCACTTATGCAAAGAACTGTGCTTATAGCAAATACATCAGACATGCCAGTTGCCGCACGTGAAGCTTCTATATACACTGGTATTACAATAGCTGAATACTTTAGAGATATGGGATATAGTGTTGCACTTATGGCAGACTCTACATCAAGATGGGCTGAGGCTCTTAGAGAGATGAGTGGTCGTCTAGAGGAGATGCCTGGTGAAGAAGGTTATCCTGCATACTTAGGTTCACGTCTTGCTCAATTCTATGAGAGAGCAGGAAAGGTAAATTGTCTAGGTATGGATGATAGAGAAGGAACACTTACAGCAATTGGTGCAGTTTCTCCTCCTGGTGGAGATACATCAGAACCTGTCAGCCAAGCAACACTTCGTATAGTAAAGGTATTCTGGGGGCTTGATGCTTCTTTGGCATATAAGCGTCATTTCCCAGCAATCAACTGGTTAACAAGTTATTCACTCTATCAGGAAAAAGTTGATGTATGGACAGATAAAAATGTAAATGACAATTTCTCAGCTCAAAGAGCTCAAGCTATGAAACTTTTACAAGTTGAATCTGAACTTCAAGAAATAGTTCAATTAGTTGGTGTGGATTCACTTTCAGATGGAGATAGATTGATATTAGAAGTTACTCGTTCTATAAGAGAGGACTTCCTTCATCAAAACTCTTTCCACGAAGTTGATACTTACACATCACTTCATAAACAATATAGAATGATGGGACTTATATTAAAATTCTATAAGTCAGCACAAGATGCCATCAAGCAAAATGTTACTATAAATGATATTATCAAGCTTTCAGTTCTTGAAAAGATTGGTCGTGCTAAGTATGTAGAAGAAGACAGTATAGATGCTACTTACGATTCAATTGAAGAGGAAATAGACAATGAGCTTGCAGACCTTATTAAAAAGAGGGGGGCTGAAGAACTATGATAAAGGAATATAAGTCAATACAAGAGGTTGCCGGTCCTCTTATGTTAATAAACGGTGTAGAAGGTGTAAAATTTGATGAACTTGGAGAGATTGAGCTTTCAAATGGAGAGATTCGTCGTTGTAAAGTTCTAGAGGTAAATGAAGATACTGCACTTGTTCAGCTTTTTGAAAGTTCAACAGGTATAAACCTTGCTGAAAGTAAAGTTCGTTTTTTAGGAAAGAGTCTTGATTTTGGAGTTTCACCAGATATATTAGGTCGTGTCTTTAGTGGAATGGGTAAACCTATTGATGGAGGCCCAGAAATTATACCAGATAAAAGACTTGATATAAATGGAGCTCCAATAAATCCAGCAGCACGTGATTATCCAGCAGAATTTATACAGACTGGTGTATCTGCGATAGATGGACTTAATACACTGGTTAGGGGGCAAAAGCTTCCTATATTCTCAGCAGCAGGTTTGCCACATGCTAACCTTGCTGTTCAAATTGCAAGACAGGCAAAAGTACGTGGAACTGATTCTAAGTTCGCCGTTGTGTTTGCTGCAGTTGGTATAACTTTTGAAGATGCAGATTTCTTTATAAGTGACTTTAAAGCAACTGGTGCTATTGACCGTTCTGTAGTATTTGTAAACCTTGCAAATGACCCAGCTGTAGAGCGTGTATCTACACCTAGAATGGCACTTACAGCAGCTGAATATCTTGCTTTTGACCAGGGCATGCATGTACTTGTTATAATAACAGATATTACAAACTACGCAGAAGCATTACGTGAAGTTTCAGCAGCTAAAAAAGAAGTACCAGGACGTCGTGGATATCCAGGTTATCTTTATACTGACCTTGCTACAATGTATGAAAGAGCAGGAAAAATGAAAGGGCATGAAGGTTCTATAACTATGATTCCTATACTTACAATGCCTGAGGAAGATAAAACACATCCAATTCCTGACCTTACAGGATACATTACAGAAGGACAGATTATACTTAGCCGTGAACTTTATAAAAAAGATATACAGCCTCCTATAGATGTTTTACCATCACTTTCTCGTCTAAAAGATAAGGGGATTGGTAAAGGTAAAACTCGTGAGGACCATGCAGATACAATGAACCAACTTTTTGCCGCTTATTCAAGAGGTAAAGATGCAAAAGAACTTATGGCAATACTTGGTGAATCTGCACTTTCTGAGATTGATTTAATGTATGCAAAGTTTGCAGATGAATTTGAGAAAGAATATGTTTCACAAGGATTTAGAACTGACAGAACTATTGAGCAAACATTAGAAATTGGATGGAAGCTTCTTAGTATGTTACCAAAGAGTGAACTTAAACGTATTCGTGATGAATATTTTGAAAAATATATGCCTAAGGAGTGATATCTGTGGCTAGATTAAATGTAAATCCAACACGTATGGAAATGACTAGACTTAAGAAACTCCTTAAAACTGCTACAAGAGGTCATAAGCTTCTTAAAGATAAGCTTGATGAACTTATGAAACAATTTCTTGATATTGTAAGAGAAAATAAGCGATTACGTGAAGAAGCAGAAAATGCTCTTGATGGTGCTTATAAAAATTTTATAATTGCAAGAGCAGTTATGAGTCAGGAGTATCTAGGTTCAGCACTTATGATGCCAAAGCAATCTGTTTCAGTAGATGTCTCTACGAAAAATATAATGAGTGTTGATGTTCCTGTGTTTGACTTTAAAACTGAAAACAATCAAAGTGATATTTATCCTTATGGACTTGCCTTTACATCAGGTGAATTAGATTCTGCTATGGAAGCATTCTCAGCTGCTATGGAGCCACTTTTAAGACTTGCAGAAAGTGAGAAAAGTGCACAACTTCTTGCTCAAGAGATAGAAAAGACACGTAGACGTGTTAATGCTCTTGAGAATGTAATGATACCAAATTACATGGAGACTATTAAGTATATTGCTATGAAGCTTGAGGAAAATGAAAGAGCAAGTACTACTAGACTTATGAAGGTTAAGGATATGGTGCTTAAAAAAGCACTTGAAGAAAAGAAGAAAAATAATTTGGTTGTGTAATTAAATACTTATAAAAGTAAGTCTAACATTCTAGTTTATAGGAGTTAGGCTTATTTTTTATGCTCAAATTAAAAATATAGATACCATAAAATAAAATATTGTTTAAAAGCATACTAGAATTAATCAAAAATAACATATTTAACAAAAATTTCTAAAAATTAACGAACTGTTAATTTACACTTAACTTTATATTAACAAATTAGGTGTATTATATAAACATAAGCAAAAACAATAAAAAACAATTAAAAAAAGATAAAAACACATAAAATACATAAAGGGGGAAGATATGAAAGAATTTATATTTACTTGTCTGTGTATTGTAGTAATTACATTTATGACAAGTTGCATATCAACAACACCACAAACTACTCAAGGAAAAGGAAATAATAAACTTACAATATATGCAGCATTAGAGGAAGAGCAAATAGCTTACTATATGGAAGGTTTTAGAGAAGAGTATCCAAATATAGATGTAGAGATAGTTATGGATTCTCATGGAGTAATAGCTTCAAAATTATTAGCAGAAAAAGATAATCCGCAAGCTGATGTTATATGGGGATTGTCAGCAATGAACATGATAGAGTTAAAAGAAGATGGAGCCCTTGAAGTGTATAAGCCAAAAAATTATGATAAGGTTGATAAAAAATTCAAAGATACTGGAGAAGATGTATCCTGGGTAGGAATGAGTGTACCAGAAACAGCTATAGTAGTTAATTATAAAGAGCTTGAAAAACTAGGTATTGATGTTCCAAAAAGTTATAAAGATTTGATAAAACCAGAATATAAAGGGCTAATAACAATGCCAAATCCAGCATCATCTGGAACAGGGTATCTTACAGTATCAGGACTTATTCAAATGATGGGCGAAAAAGATGCTTACGATTATATGGATAAATTACATAAAAATATAGCTACATATACACACTCTGGTTCAAAGCCTGCTAAACTAGCTGGTTCTGGAGAATATCCAATAGGTATTACACTTGGATATAGAGCTACACAACAATTATCTAGTGGTGAACCTATAGAAGTAGTATTTCCAAAAGAGGGTTCAGGTTGGGATTTAGAAGCAAATGCTTTAGTTAAAAAAGAGAATATAAAAAAAGAAGCAAAAATATTTCTAGACTGGGCAATGAGTGATTCAGCTATGAATAGATATGCACACGAAGTAGCAGTTACTTCTATAAAGACAAATAATCCAGTTCCAAAGGGTTATTCTAAACAACCATTTGAACAGCTAATAAAGGAAGTAGATTTAAACTCTGCTGCAAAAAATAGAGGTATGGTATTAAAAACTTGGGAATCAAAGTATGGTTCAAAATCTGAAAGTAAGTAAAATTTAAATGAATAGTTTAGAAGAGATAATTTTAGAAGAAAAAAATTTAAAATAAAAATATAATTAGATAAGGGGAGATAAGATATGAGTTACTTAAAAATAAATAATGTGTTTAAAAATTATGACCAAAAAAGGGTTTTAAATAATATTAGTTTGGATATTGAAGAAGGTGAATTTTTATGTTTACTTGGGCCTAGTGGATGTGGTAAGACTACATTACTTAGAATAATAGCTGGTCTTGAAGAAGTAAATAGTGGAGCTATAATTCTCCAAGATAAAGATATTACAGATTTAGAACCGTCAAAGAGAGGTTTTGGAATAGTGTTTCAATCATATGCTTTGTTTCCAAATATGACTGCATATAACAATATAGCCTTTCCGCTTAAAGAAAGAAAAGTTTCAAAAGAAAAAATAGATAATAAAGTTAAGGAAGTTCTTGAAATAGTGGGATTAACTCATGAAGCTCATAAATATCCTAAAGCGTTATCAGGTGGGCAACAACAAAGAATTGCAATAGCGAGAGCATTAGCGCTTGAACCAAAGTTTTTGCTTTTAGATGAGCCAATGTCTGCATTAGATGCAAAGGTTAGACACAAGCTTAGAATGGATATTAAAAGGCTACAAAAAGAACTTAATATAACAACAATAATGGTAACACATGACCAAGAAGAAGCTATAACAATGGCAGATAAAATCGCTATTTTAAACGGAGGAGATATAATGCAGATAGGAACTCCAGAAGAAATATATCAAAATCCTCAAAATCTATTTACAGCTCAATTTATAGGAGATACAAACTGCTTTGATAATGGAGATTCTATATTAACTGTAAGACCCGAATATGTTCAAATAGAGAAATCAACAAAAGAAAATTATCAAGGAATAATATCTAACATAGAGTTCAGAGGAAATCTCCTAAGAGTAGAAATAAAAGATAAATTAAATGAAAATTTCATAATAAGTGATGTTTCTATAAAAGAATGGGTTAATTTAAATTTAGTAGAAGGTGACCTTGTAAAGATAAATATAGATGAAAAATACTATTTAAAGTATCCAAAAGTTAAAGGAGCATAAGTATATGAATAATAATGCTATGAGTTCTAAGGGTATAAGTCTTAAATCAAAAATGAATCTAGATATAAAAAAGTGCATGCTTACAGTATTGGTTATGTCTTTAGTAATATTCTTACTGGCACCTATAATATATCTATTTGTGCAGGCATTTTTAGATAAAGATGGAGTCTTTGTTGGATTGCAAAACTTCCAAGAATACTTAGCTTCTGAAGCTCTGTTGAATTCGCTGAAAAATACAGTATTTGTATCTATTATATCAACTGTAATATCATTAACACTTGCATTAGTATATGCGTATGCACTAACGAGGACAAAGATTAAATTTAAGGGATTTTTTAAGTCGTTAGCAATGTTTCCTATGTTTGCTCCAACAATGATGCACGCAATAGGCTTAGTATATTTGTTTGGGAATCAAGGGGTTGTAACTAATTTACTTGGAATACATGTTCCAATATATGGAGCAGTAGGAATAATATTAGCACAAATTATATATGTATTTCCTCAATCATTTCAAATACTTTATATATCATTAAGTTCAACGGATTATAGATTATATGAAGCTAGTAACACTATGGGTATAAGTAAAATAAGAGAATTTATAAGCATAACAATTCCTAGCATAAAATACTCTTTGATAAGTTCTGCATTTGTATCATTTACATTATGCTTTACAGACTTTGGAGCTCCAAAAGTAATTGGAGGAGAGTTTAATGTATTATCAATAGATGTGTATAAGCAGATTATAGGACAACAAAATATGCCAATGGGTGCTACTGTATCAATTTTACTTTTAATACCTGCAATAATATCATTTATGGTAACTAAAAAAATTGAAAAGAATCAAAATTCGTATATAAATTCAAAGTCAATTCCATATAAAATTAAATCTAATAAATTAAGAGATAGTATTTTTGGTGGGATTGTAGGGTTTATTGCATTTGGTATAATAGCTGTAATGTTAACTGTAATCTTATCATCCTTAATATCTGTTTGGCCATATGATTTAAGACTCACACTAGAACACTTTTCTATGAAAAATAGTATTGATGGAATTACACCATTTATAAATTCAATAAAAATGTCACTATTAACAGCTATTCTTGGTACAAGCTTTGTTTTCTTATTTGCATATCTAAATGAAAAAACAGAAAAAGCTCCGTATTTAAAATCATTTGGATATTTTTTAAGTACATTACCTATGGCATTGCCAGGGTTGGTTTTAGGTATATCTTATGTACTATTTTTTAATAAGTTAGAGTTTAATTTTATGGATACAATATACATTAAAAACTTATTCAATGGATTATATGGAACAGTACTTATAATGGTTATATGTAATGTAGTACATTTCTTTTCAGTAGCGTTTATAACTGCTACTACAGCCATTAAGAAAGTAGATAAGGAATTAGATATGGTGGCTAAGTCGATGGGGATAAACAGTGCATCAATTCTTAAAAATGTAACTATACCACTTTGTTTGCCAGCAGTTTTAGAAAATTTTATGTATTTTTTCTTAAACTCTATGGTGACCATATCAGCTTTAGTATTTATATATACTGCAAGTTCAAAAGTGGCTGCAATATCAATTGTACAATTGGATGATAAAGGTAGCACTGCACAGGCTGCAGCATTGGCAGTATTAATACTAATTACAAACATATTAGTGAAAGTAATACATGAGTTCATAAAAAATCGTTTGGAAAAAAGGACAAATCTTAACTAAATAAATTCTTAAAAAAATACAAATTAAAAAAGTCTATTCTTGTTATTTATGGAATAGACTTTTTAAGCTTAGAATTAATGTTAATCACGTGTTTTAAATTTCCTTTTATTATCGTACATTTGAGAATCTGCACGATGATATGTATCAAACAAAGAAACATCTAATTTATCATCAAAAACAGCATATCCAATAGACATTGATAACTTTAACTCGTTAGTCGAGTTTTCTTCAATTATTTTTAAATTGATATTATTTATAATAGTATTTATCTCTTCATGAGATGAATTTTTTAGAATGACTATGTATTCATCTCCACCAACACGATAAACTACATGTTTTTTAGCTATAACATCTCTTATAATTTTACTTGCATGCTTAATGTATAAATCTCCTGTTTGATGACCAAATTTATCATTGATTTTTTTTAAGCCATCTAAGTCTATTGATATGATAGATATTAGCTTTTTTATACTTAAATTGTTCAAATTATTCATATCTATTTCGAAGGCATTTCTATTTTTTAAACCTGTTAAGTAATCTGTATTAGCAAAATCAGTATATGTAGGGTTTGATATACGCTTAAATAGAACTACCGCAACCAATGCTGATATTAGACAAGTTAATAATGCTATAAGTGGTGTAACTATGCTTATAAATTTAAATGTATTGTATTGATGGTTTGCTTCAAATTCAATTCCTATTACCCCAACAACTTCACCATCATTATTGTGAATAGGAAAGTATGATATGAATATGTATCCCCAGGATGTTGCTTTAATTTTTTTAGGGAGCAATATATTATTATCCAGCGCTTTGTTAAGGTCACCCCAAATTTCTTTTTCTATTAAATCACCAGCGTTTCTAAAATCACTCCTAGATGAATCTAAGCCATCAACAACATACACTAATGAGCCATCTTTTGTTTTTTTAGCAGTATATAGATACATGACTCCAGTGGTATTTTTTATAGATTCTAATAAGGTCTTAGAACTTTTATAAGAGTTTTTTGATTGGTCTTCTTTAGAGTTAATTTCAGTAAATGTATCTTTATCAATATTTTTTTCTGCATACTCATATATGCGTCTAGACCTTTCACTCAAAGTATATATCATATCATTGTAAGTCAATTGATAGTTAAAAAAATACACGCACGAAGAAGATATTATTACAATAATTGCAGTAAGTATTGAAACCTGCATATCAACTCTATTAAATTTTTTATTTATTTTCATAGCTTAGTTGTTTTGTGAAAAGAGCTTCCCACAATCTCCTCATAATTAATATATATCTATAAATTTCACCATAATATATCTATATATTACCAAATTTATATAAAAATTACAACGAATAAACAAGCCTAGAACCTTAAAATATAAAGCTTTATAGAATTATAATATATTTTAATAAATATTTTAATATTACTTATATTATAAATATTTTATTTATAAATATTTGCTATTATATCACATATTATATCAATTCTTTTAAAAGGTGTAATAATGTAATAACCATCTACATAGGGTTCAATTTCTTTTGCTATTTGAGTAGATATATTAATAGCAAGCTTGGTAGACTCTTCTTTTGATGTATCTTTGTACAGGTCTATAATATTTTGAGAAACAGTAATCCCTGAAATCTCATTATTCATAAAGCAAGCATTTCTATAGCTTACAACAGGTATTATTCCTCCAAGTATCTTTGCAGGAAGTATTTCTTTAGCTTTTTTTAGGTTTATTAAAGCTTGCTCTGTTAAAACTGGCTGAGTTAAAAACATAGTAACTCCATTTTCTATTTTAATCTTAGCATGTTTAAGTTGAGAATCGAAGTTTATTGCATTTATATTTAATGCTCCAAGTATATTAAAAGGTGTATTAAATGTATTTTCATTCAATGTTTTTATGTAATTTGCTAATATTGAGGAATTAAAGCTAAACATAGCTTTTATTTCATCTCTTTCAGCAGATGGTATAGGGTCTCCAGTTACTACAAGTACATTATCTATATTTTCAATATTAAGTCCTAAAAGGAGAGCTTTAGTTGCATTAATATTCCTATCTCTACATGTCATATGAGGTATAGGGGTAATATCTAATTCTCTTTTTATTTTGCAAGCTAATAAACTACTATCAACTCTTGCCCTAGCTATTGGACAATCTGCAATTGTAATTGCATCGACTCCGTGGTCTTTTAATTTTTTGGCACTACTCATAAAAAATTCAATATCTGTATCAATTGGAGGGTCCAATTCAACTGCTATAATTTTTTTACCTACTTCAAGTTTTTCCAAAAGTTTATTTTTTGATATTGGTTTGATTTTTTCCTTTGAAGAAATAACTTTTTCTATAGCAGATTCACCTCTATATGAAGAATTTATTATATCAACAGTCTTTTTTATAAATTCTGGTGTTGTACCACAACATCCACCTAATATATGAACCCCTTGGTTTAGTATTTCCAACATTTGTTCTGAAAAATAGTCTGAATTATCTTCAAAAAAAGTACGGTTATTGATGATAGTAGGATAGCCTGCGTTAGGCATAATGGAAACTATACTGTCATTAATATCAATTGTCTTTATAAAATGCAATAGATGATGTGGTCCAGAGATACAATTAAATCCTAATGCGTCTATGTTTTTATTCTTTGAAATAGATTCAAATATTTTTGCACCACTTTTTCCAAGTCTAGTAAATCCCTCAGGATTAACTGCAAATTCTGTTAATATAAATGAATTTGGTTGTTTTTTCTTTATATAACTTGAGATTTCTGGTAGATATTCATCATTACTGAATGTTTCAAATATAAAGTTTGTTGCACCAAGCTCTAAAAATATATCTACTATTTTTTTATAGTCAGATAGTAAATCTCTGTCATTTAAAGCAGGTATTGGACCTATGTCAGCAAATACAAATACATCTGTATTTTTTGTTGCCTCTAATGCAATTTCATATCCACTTTTGATAATATCTTTGACAGTTTTAAAATCACATTCTAGGAGTATTTCATTGGCAGCAAAGGTATTTGTTTTAATAGCTTTACACCCAGCTCTTATATATTCTCTATGAATAGATAAAATTGTAGATGCATCATTGATATTAGCCATTTCACAGTTGAAAGCGTTATTCTTTAGTTTAGAATAGTATGTTCCCATAGCACCATCAAAAACTAAGATAGAGTCTTTTATATATTCATTTATGTTCATTGATTCACCTCATAAGAATTTAAAATATTTTAAATATTAGTATATCAACCCCAAAAAAGCTTGTCAATCTTTGGAAAATATAGAATAAATAATTCTAATTAATTACAAGTTTATTATTTATTGAACTATATCCACTTAATTGATGTTAAGATAAGAATTATAATAGTAATTGAGGAAATAATTATATTTATACTTATGAGTATATAGCAATTATATTTATGATAGAGAGTTTAACTAAATAAGTTGATAAATCTAGCTGTATAAATAAATTTAAAATTTTATAATCTATAAGAGGTGGGAAATGAAAGATAGACTTGATTTAACAGAAGGAAGAATTACAGAAAAATTACTTAAACTATCACTTCCAATAATGGGGACTTCATTTATACAAATGGGATACAACATGATAGATATGATATGGGTTGGTAAAGCTGGAAGTAAGGCAGTAGCAGCGGTTGGAACGGCTGGATTTTTTCCATGGCTTGCAATGGCATTTATTATGATTTCTAAGGTGGGTGGAGAAGTAAAAGTAGCACAAAGTATAGGAGAAAACAATATAAGTGCCACCAAATCATATATAAAATCAGCAATAGAAATAAATATTATGTTAGCAATAATATATACAATATCTTTAATAGTGCTTAATAAACAGCTGATAGGTTTTTTTAAATTGGGAGATTTAGAAGTTATTACTATGTCTAGACAATATTTGATAATAGTAGCCTTAGGTATGGTATTTTATTTTATAAACCCAGTGTTTACTGCAATTTTCAATGGTCTTGGAAATAGCAAAACTCCTTTTTGCATTAATACAGTAGGATTAATAACTAATATTATACTTGACCCTATATTAATTTTTGGATGGGGTCCTGCTCCAAGACTTGGTGTAGCAGGAGCTGCTATAGCAACTGTATTTGCACAGATAGTAGTTACAATGTGTTTTTTATATATAGTTCTTAAGAGTAAAGAAGAATATTTTAGAATAAAAATATTTAGAAAAATAGAACTTAGATATTATAAAGTGTTGTATAAATTAGGTTTTCCCGTAGCGATACAGAATGGAATGTTCACAGTATTTTCAATGTTGCTAGGAGTAATCGTAGCATCATGGGGACCTGTTGCTGTTGCTGTTCAAAAAGTGGGCTCACAGATAGAAGCAATATCGTGGATGACTGCTGAAGGATTAGCAGTTGCATTAGGAAGTTTCGTTGGACAAAACTATGGTGCTAAAAAGTACTCTAGAATAAACAAAGGTTGTAAAATAGGTATAATTGTATCTTCTATACTTGGAATAATAACTACTTTAGTACTAGTATTTGCAGGAGAGAGTATATTTTCTGTTTTTATAGATGAAAGTGAAGCTATAGAAAAAGGGGCAACTTATCTTAAAATCCTAGGATATTCTCAGTTTTTTATGTGCTTAGAGATAATTACAACGGGAGCTTTCAAAGGATTAGGGAGAACCTATATACCTTCTACTATAGTTACTATATTGACTGGTGCAAGAGTACCATTAGCTTACCTTATATCCAGACCAGAAATATTAGGTTTAGATGGTGTATGGTGGAGTATAACTTTATCAAGTATCTTAAAAGGGACACTAATGATAAGTTTATTTATATATTTACTTAAAGTTGGAAAGTTGTATAAGATGTCTGAATAAAATTAAAATTATCTTAAATGTATAGACATTTTCTTTGTTTGTATATAAAATTATCTTATTATGTAAAAGATTTAACTAATAAGGAGTGAATTAAATGAAAGAGCCAATTTATAAAGTTATAGAAAATCATGTTAGAGAATTAATAAATTCAGATAGTTTGAAGAAAGGGGATTTAATCCCCTCTGAAAAACAGCTAAGTGAGGAGTTTAATGTGACTAGAATGACTGTAAGGTCTGCACTAAATAACTTAGTAAAAGAAGGATATATAGCCAGACAAAGAGGTGTAGGAAGTATAGTTCTTGCAAATAATATATATGATAATATATCATCTGTCAGTGGATTTACTAAAGAGATGGAAAGTAAAGGATATAAAGTATCTAACATATTGATATCTCTTGAGATAGTTCAAGCAGATGAAGAATTATCAAGTAGATTGAATATAAGTCTGGAAGAAAATGTATGGGAAATAAAAAGAGTAAGATTAGCAAATGATGCAAGAGTTTCATATATGATTACTTATATGCCAGTTAAGCTATTTCCAAATTTAAATAAGATGCATTGTGAAAATTCTCTTTATAATTTTGTTGAAGAAGTGTGTGGATATAAGATAGCTATGTCAGAGAGAGAAGTACAAGCTGTAATATCAAATGAAGAATGTATGGTCAACTTGAAGTTAGAAGAACCAGAGGCACTTTTATATATAAATCAAATCTGCAAGTTACAAAATAGTGAGGTTTTTGAATACTCACACACATATCATCATGGATATACTTTAACTTTGAGTGCTGTTGTCGAATAAAATTTAAATAAAATGAAAAAGTTTTCTTGAAATGTATATACATTTGATATATAATAATATCAAGAATTAAATGTATATACATTTAAAAATAAGATATATACATTGGAATAATAATTAATAAAAAAGCATACTTTAAATGTATAATTTAAAGAAATTATGACTTAAAAAATATTTAATAAATCTAATTTGGAGGGAAAAAAATGATAAAAATAATGTTAGCTTGTTCAGCAGGAATGTCAACTAGTTTGTTAGTTACGAAAATGGAGGATGCTGCAAAGGAAAACGATATAGAGGCGAAAATATGGGCTATATCAGAAGTAAACTTAAAAAATGAAATAGAAAATTGTGATGTCTTACTTTTAGGACCTCAAGTTAGATATGTATTAGGAAAAGCAACTGAAATGGCAAAACCACATAATATTCCAGTAGAAGTTATAAATATGATGGATTATGGAAGATGTAATGGAAAAGCTGTATTAGATAGAGCCATAGAATTAAATAATTCGAAATAAAGTTGTACTGGAGGATGTAAATATGGAAAAATTCATGTCATTTATGGATAAATATATAGTGCCTGTAGCTGCTAAAATAGGAGCTCAAAGGCACTTAGTAGCAGTAAGGGATGCATTTATAGCTATGATACCTATAACTATGGTAGGTGCATTAGGAACATTAATAAACAACTTGCCACTAAAAGCATATAAGAACTTAATGGCAAGTATATTTGGAGAAAACTGGACTACATTTGGAGGCGACCTTTGGTGGGGAGCAATAGGTACTATGGCAGTATTTTTAGTAATAGGTGTTGCCTATTTCTTAGCCAAATCTTATGAAAGTGATGGGTTACAGGCTGGACTTATAGCACTATCTATCTTTTTTATAATGGCTCCACAAATTGGTAAAATAGTTCCTGAAGGAGGAACTACAGCAGTTGAAGGATGGGGAATGATACAACAAACTTACTTAGGTACAGCAGCATTGTTCTCTTCTATATTAATAGGATTATTATCAACTGAGATATTTGTAAGATTATCTAAAGTAAAAAAATTAACTATAAAAATGCCAGATGGAGTTCCACCAGCAGTTTCAAGGTCATTTGCAAAGTTAATACCAGGAATGTTAACTATAATGATATTTACAGTAATAGGACTATTTATAAAGCTGTTTTCAAATGGAAGTTTCTTAACAGATATTTTAAATACTTATTTAGGAGCACCGCTATCAAATGTAGCTGATAGTCTAGGTTCTACAATGCTTATTGCATTTATAATTCATATACTTTGGACTGTTGGTCTTCATGGTGCAAATATAGCACTTCCTTTTACAGAAACTATACTTATGAAGTTAGGTGGAGAAAATGCTGCTTTAGCCCAAGCAGGAGCAACTGAAGGATACCATGTACTTGCAGGTTCATTCTTTGATGCATTTGTATATTTAGGTGGTTCTGGAATGGTATTAGGATTAATTATAGCTTTAATAATAGCAGGAAGAAGACGTAAAGAAATGATAGTATTAGGTGGGCCACCAGCAATATTTAATATAGGAGAACCATTAATATTTGGACTTCCAATAGTTTTAAATCCTATATTTATGATTCCATTTGTACTTGCACCAGTAATATGTAGTGCTGTATCATACTTAGCAATAGATTTTGGATTAGTAGCACCAGTAATTTTACCTAAAATACCTTGGGTGACACCTCCTATACTAGGTGGGGCAATGGCTACAGGCGATTGGACTGGTGGAGCTTTAGCACTATTTAATTTAATATTGTCAATATTAATATATATTCCATTCGTCATAGCATCTGAAAAAATGGAGGCTAAGAAACTAAAAAATTAACAACTAGGTAATTTTATTCGTATAATTAATTTATCAAGTTGTATAGAATACACTAAATTATAGGTAAGGATGGTATAATGAGATGAAAAATGGACTAAAAATAGTTACAATCGGAGGAGGTTCAAGTTATACTCCTGAGCTTGTAGAGGGTTTTATAAATAGATATGAAGAGCTACCTGTAAAGGAATTGTGGCTTGTAGATATAGAGGATGGAAAAGAAAAATTAGAGATAGTAGGAAATTTAGCTAAAAGAATGGTAAAAAAAGCTGGAATAGATATGAAAATAAATCTTACATTAGATAGAAGAGAAGCTCTAAAAGATGCAGATTTCGTGACAACACAACTTAGAGTAGGTCTTTTAGATGCAAGAATTAAAGATGAAACTATTCCTTTATCTCATGGAGTTATGGGTCAAGAAACTAATGGTGCTGGAGGGCTATTCAAAGCCCTTCGCACAATACCAATTATATTTGATATAATAAAAGATGTGGAAGAATTATGTCCAAATGCATGGATGGTGAACTTTACAAATCCAACAGGAATAATAACAGAAGCTGTATTCAAATATACTAACTTTAAAAAATATATAGGTTTATGTAATGTTCCAATTCATCTAAAAAACGATGTTGCCAAACTATTTAATGTAAAAAGCGATAGAATAAGTATGGATTTTGCAGGTCTTAATCATATGGTTTATGGTTTAAATGTATTTTTAGATGGAGAAGATGTTACAAAAGAAGCAATAGATAAGTTTGTTAAAGCAGATATAAGTATGCAAAACATAAAGGCAATTGACTTTAATTCAGAATTTATAAAATCTCTAGGTGCAATACCTTGTCCATATCATAGATATTATTATAAAACTAAAGAAATGCTTGAAGATGAGTTGAGGGAGTTTAAAGAAGGAAAAGCCAGAGGTCAAGTAGTTAAAGAATTAGAGGAGCAACTATTTGATTTGTATAAAGATGAAAAACTAGATATAAAACCACCTCAGCTTGAAAAAAGAGGGGGAGCTTATTATAGTGATGCAGCTTGTAATTTGATAAGCTCTATATACAATGATAAAAAAGATATTCAAGTAGTTAATACATTAAACAATGGTGCTATAAGAGACTTTAAAGACGAGCAAGCTGTAGAAGTCAGCAGTGTAATAACAAAAAATGGTCCAAAACCACTAAGTATGGGATACTTACCAGATTCTGTACATGGGTTAGTAAGTCAAATTAAGTCATTTGAAGTATTGGCAGCTAAAGCAGCTGTATATGGAGATTATGAATCTGCCCTTTTGGCACTTTGTATAAATCCATTGATTCCTTCAGATGATTTGGCGAAAACTATATTAGATGAAATGTTAGAAGCTCATAAGGATTATCTTCCTAGATTTAATAGATAATCTATAGAAAGTAGGTTGTGGTATGACTAAAATTATAATAAATGCAGATGACTTTGGCTATTGTGAAGCTGTGAATTATGGTATAATATCAGCTCATAATAATGGAATAGTGAAGTCTACTTCTATGATGGCGAATATGCCTGGAGTAGAACATGGAGTAAAATTACTTAAAGAAAATAAGTCTTTAAATTGTGGCGTTCACATGACTTTAAGCTGTGGTAGACCATTATTATCTGACTTAAAAACTATTGTTGACAAAGAAGGTTTTTTTATTAGAAGAATTACAGACGAAATTATTAAAAATATGGATTGTGATGAGATTTATAGAGAACTTTGTGCTCAAATAGATAAAGTAAAAGAACTTGGAATAGAAATATCTCATCTGGATAGTCACCATCATATCCATACTTTAGTAAGTTTAAAGCCAGTGATAGAGAAGATTGTAAATAAGTATGACCTTCCAATAAGAGGCGGATTTGAATATAATTTAGAGTATTCAAAGGTAGTTCCATTAATTGATAGTTTTTATAAGGAAAATGTAAGTGAAGAGTTTTTTATAAAAAATATAGACAAAATAATGAAGTATGATGTAGTGGATATTATGTCTCACCCAGCTTTTTTAGATGATTATATTTTAAATTCTACATCTTATGCAATTGATAGAACAAAAGAGCATAAGATACTTACATCTAAAGGAGTCAAAGAATTTTTAGAAAAGAATGGATTAGTCATATCAAGCTATAGAGATATTTAGGAGGTAGAATATATGGATGAAAAAATGATAGAAATATCTTTTGGAATAATTGGATTTGCAGGGGATGCAAAAGGATTGGCATTTGAAGCTATAAAAGAAGCGAAGAGTGGGAATATAGACAAAGCTAGAGAATGTATTGAAAAGTCAAAAGAATCAATTCATAAAGCTCATAAATTCCAAACAGAACTAATACAAAATGAAGCTAGTGGTAATAAAACTGATATAAGTGTTATACTTATTCATGCACAAGACCATTTAATGACGTCTATGAATTTTCAGCAATTAGCAGAAGAATTTATAGATGTATATGAAAGATTAGAAAATAAGTAATTTAAAGCATTTATCATAAAAAGAGTATCTGTAATGATTTATTATAATTATTACAGATACTCTTTTTATTAAAATAGAATTTACTAATCTATTATGCTTTTATCCATGTTTTAAAATTTAGACTTCTCATAATTATAAGGTATACTAGTGCCAACAACTACATCTTCAATTTTTTCAATAATAAGCCAATCATCCATATTTTAAACCCTTCTTACTAAAGATTTCTTTATAAATTGTATTTTATCATTGTTTAACTGAAAAGTCATTCTGTCTATATAAAAATTCAAGTTTTAAATTATTGTTTAATATGAGAAAACCTTATCTGTAGTATATATAATTAAGATTAATTAGGAATTTTTATCCTTTTACAAAATAATATTGACTAAAAATAGAAAAATGCTATAATAAATATGTGCTTATGATAATCAATATCATATAAATATAATAAACAAGTAGGAGAAAAAATCATGAAAAAAATAAAATCACTTGCAATATTTATATCTATTATAACTACGCTAGTACTTGTTACAGCATGTTCAGATAAGAATGCAGAGAATGAAGATAAATCAGATACAAGGGTTGTACAATCTGTTAAAGGAGAGGTTAAGATACCATCAAATCCTAAAAAAATAGTTGATATATCAGGAAGTAGTGAAGAACTATTATTAGTAGGCCATAAACCTGTTGCAACAGCAAATGTAGACTCATATGAAACTGATAAATTACCAAGTTACATAAGAGAAGAACTTAAAGATGTAAAAATAGTTGGACACTCAATGATGGATACTATGGATATGGAAGCTATATTGGAAGTAAATCCTGATTTAATAATAATGAGTCAAAGACAAGAGAAAATATATGACCAATTAAAAGAAATAGCACCTGTAGTAATGATGAAAGATTATGCAAATGACTGGAGAAGTAAGTTAACTGATGTTTCAAAGTTATTTGATAAAGAAGAGGATGCTAAAAACTGGTTACAGAAGTATGATGAAAAGGCTACAAAATTGGGTAAAGAAGTTACGGAGAAAAATGGAGAAAAAACTTACTTACCAGTATTAGCTAGCTCAGGTCAATTTATGGTATTTAGTGATGGTGGAATAGGAACTTTAATCAATGATGATATGAAGCTAGCTAGACCTAAGAACATGCCTAAACAAGATGGAATAACATTGCCAATGGTAAGTATGGAAGGTCTAACAGATATAGATGCAGACCATATAGTTGTAATTGCCACAGAAGCAGATAAAAAAGATTTAGAAAATAGTGCTATCTGGGCTCAAATAAGAGCAGTAAAAAATGGAAATGTAACAATACTTGACGCAGCGCCATTTTTTAGTCAATCATATAATCCAATCGGAAAAGAGTTATTATTAGAATCAGTTAAAAATGAATTAACAAAGTAATTCTTAACTTAGTAGGTGTGAGATAATGATATTCATTTTTCACACCTATTTTTAATAAAACTTAGAAAATATTTAATAGATATTATTATACTAACAATTAAAAGGGAGAAGGAGGTAGGATAATTGACTAAGTTTAATAAAAAAAATTTAACTTATTTACTGATATTAATAAGTCTAGTTGTACTTGTGCTTGGAATTGTATTATCCATAGCTATTGGGGCAAAAGATATGAATCTGTCAACTGTTATAGATAGTTTAATAAAAATGGAAGATGGGATAAATATGAGAATAGTAAAGGATGTTAGACTTCCAAGAGCAATAGCAGCAGCACTTGTTGGAGGCTTTTTAGCAGTTTCTGGGGCAATAATGCAGGGGATAACAAGAAATCCTATAGCGGAACCTTCTGTTATAGGTATTACACAAGGGGCTACATTTGCAATTGCAATATCACTAGTGCTTCAAAAAACACTTCCTCAGCTTATACATGGAAATCTTAGTGTAATGATGTTTGCATTTATTGGAGCAAGTATAAGTGGATTATTTATATATTTTATAAGTTCTAAGTCAAGAGGAAGAGTTAATAATGTAAAATTAGCTCTTGCAGGAGTAGCACTTGGGACACTACTAATTTCTTTAGCATCAGCGATATCTATGTATTTTAATCTATCTCAACAATTGAGCTTCTGGATATCAGGAGGTCTTGTAGGAGTGAATTGGGAAGGTGTAAAGTTATTATTTATAGCTGGTGGTATTGGATTTATATTAGCTATGGTTATGGCTCCAAGAATAACTATATTAAGCCTTGGGGAAGAAGTAGCAATAGGATTAGGTCAAAAAACTAACACTGTTAGATTCATATGTATAATACTCGTAATATTAATGACTGGAGCATCTGTTTCAGTTTCTGGTAATATTATTTTTATAGGTCTTATAGTCCCTCAAATAGCTAAAGGAATAGTAGGTTCAGATTATAAGTATATAATACCAAGTTCTTTAGTTCTAGGAGCTGTATTGCTTGTATATACAGATATATTAAGTAGGATTATAAATCCTCCATATGAGACACCAGTAGGTTCTATAACAGCACTTATAGGAGTGCCAATATTTATATACCTTGTTAGAAAGGGGGAAAAATAAGTACTATGAAAAATATTATGAAAAACAATTCAAAAACATTGCTTGTTGTATCCATTTTAGTGGTACTTATTTTTATCACTTTTCTAGTGAGTTTAAACATGGGTTCATTTTCCATAGAACCAATGGATGTTATAAAGACTTTTTTAGGGCAAGGTCAGCGTAATCATGAAATTGCAATATTTAAATTGAGATTACCAAGAATAGTAATAGCTCTTTTGGTTGGTTCAGCATTATCAACAGCAGGTGTAATACTTCAAGGTGTTACAAAGAATGATTTAGCAGACTCTGGTATTTTGGGGATAAACTCAGGCGCTGCATTATTTGTAGTCGTTTATATATACCTTATGAATGGGAATGTTTATGAAGGAATGAGTAATCTTACCGTATTTACAATGCCAGTTGTTGCACTTGTAGGAGCTTTATTTGGAGCTTTTCTTATATATTCTCTTGCATGGAAAGGTGGTATAAATTCTTCAAGATTACTACTTATTGGTATAGGTATAAACATAGCTTTCACATCGATTTTGACGATATTCCAATTGAAGTTTACAACACAAGAATTTAATAGAGTCATGGCATGGACATCAGGTAGTATTTGGGGAACTAGTTGGAAATATGTGATAGCTGTACTTCCGTTTATAGTAGTTTTTATGGGTATAACTATATATAAAGCAAAGTATATAGATGTTTTAAACTTGGGTGACGAAGTATCTACGAGTCTTGGTGTAGAAGTAGAAAAACAGAGAAGAAGACTTATAATATATGCAGTAATTTTATCAGGTGTATCTACAGCAGTAGCGGGTAGTATTTCATTTTTAGGTTTAATAGCTCCACATATAGGTAGAAAAATAATAGGACCAAAACATAAAAGATTAATACCAGTATCAGCACTTATAGGGACATTATTACTTTTAGTTGCAGATACGATATCTAGAAATATTCTGGCACCTATAGAGATACCAGTGGGTATAGTGGTTTCTATAATAGGAGTGCCATACTTTATTTATTTAATGTTGGCAAATGATTAAGAAAGGGTGTTGTTATGAACTGTATAAATACTAAGAATTTAAATATATCATATGGAAATACAGATATTGTAAAGAATTTAAATTTGAATATACCAAAAGGAAAAATAACTACTATAATAGGGGCTAATGGTTGTGGAAAATCAACAATACTTAAAACTATAGGAAGAATTATTAGCCCTAAGAGTGGAAGTATATATATAAATGGAAACGACATCCATAAAAAGAAATCCAAAGAAATAGCAAAAGATATGGCTGTACTTCCACAAAGTCCTCAGGCTCCTAGTGGTCTTACTGTTTCAGAGTTAATTTCTTATGGAAGATTTCCTCATAAGAGTGGGTTTGGTAATTCTAGCAAAGAGGACAGAGATATTGTAAATTGGAGTTTAGAAGTTACTGGAATTTCAGATTTTAAAGATAGAAATATAGAAGATTTATCAGGAGGGCAAAGACAAAGGGCATGGATAGCTATGGCTTTAGCACAAGAGACTGATATATTACTACTAGATGAGCCTACAACATATTTAGACTTAGCTCATCAGTTAGAGATACTAAAATTATTAGATGAATTAAATAAAAAACAAGGAAGAACTATTGTCATGGTAATACATGAACTTAATAATGCAGCGAGATTTGCTGACCACATGATAGGTATTAAGAAAGGTAAAATAGTTTGTGAAGGTGATGCACATGATGTTATGACGAAAGATAATCTAAAAGAATTATTTAACATTGATGCAGAGATAGCAACAGACCCAAGAACAAACAAACCAATTTGTATAACTTATGACATGGTATAAATGGTGACAACATGGAAAATCAAGAAGCATTAAGACATGAAAAAATATGGATTTTATTATTTAGATATTCGATACCTGCAATAATAGCAATGATGGCAACTTCACTTTATAATGTAGTAGATAGAGCATTTATTGGCTCTATGGAAGGCATTGGTTCCATAGCTATTGCAGGTCTTGGTGTAACTATGCCAGTATTCACACTAATAATAGCTTTTGGGATGCTAATATCGGTAGGTGCTAGTACAAGATTGTCTATCAAGCTAGGTGAAAGAAATAAAGAAGAAGCAGAAAAGATATTAGGTAATGCTTTGACATTATCTATAATTATATCTTTAATAATAACTGTATTAGGGTTAGTTTTTTTAGAAGATATACTTTTTATTTTGGGTGCAAGTAAAGATTCAATCTCTTATGCAAAAGACTATATGAGTGTTATATTGGTTGGAAGTATATTTAATCTAGTTGCATTTTCTCTTAATAATGCAATTAGGGCAGAAGGTAATCCAAAATTAGCAGCAAGGACAATGATTGTAGGTTGTGTACTAAATTTAATATTAGACCCTATATTCATATTTGTGTTTGATTTAGGTATAAAAGGAGCAGCTATAGCAACAGTACTCTGTCAAGTTATAGTATGCATTTGGGTAACACAGTACTTTATAAGAGGGAAGTCTAATTTAAAACTAAAAAAGTGTAATTTAAAGTTGGATAAAGATATAGTGAAAAATGTATTTGCAATAGGTATGACACCTTTTGCTATGGAAGTAGCTATAAGCATAACTCATATGTTTACAAATAATTCTCTAAAGGCTTATGGTGGAGATTTGGCTATTGGAGCTATGACAGCACTTACATCTATTTTATTGATGTTTATGATGCCTGTGTTTGGTTTGAATCAAGGTATGCAAACTATAATATCATACAATTATGGTGCAAAACAATATGAGCGTGCAAAGAAAACTTTAATACTATCTATTATAGTATCAATTGTTATATTATCATTTGGATTTTTAGTAGTACAAGTTTTTCCAGAAGTATTTGTAGGTATATTTAATAAAGATTCAGATTTAATGGAAATAGCTGTAAGAGGTATAAATATAAATCTAATTACATTGCCTATAATGGGAATTTCCATTGTAGGGCCTGTATATTTCCAATGTATAAGTAAGGTTAAACATTCTATGTTTTTAACTCTTTTAAGACAATTTATTTTATTTATACCATTAATTATTGTACTTCCAATTCAGTTCAATTTGGATGGGGTTTGGTTAGCACAGCCAATTGCAGATTTTATTGCTATGATAATTGTATTGTTATTCTTAAAAAGGGAATTTAAAACAAGTCAAGTATAGATATATAAAAAAGTAAAAGGTCTATCTAGAAATAATTTTGATTATTGAGAGATAGACCTTTTTATATATTTCAAATTTTATGTTGAAGAATAGTATCCTGTATATTTATAGAAGGAGTATATCTATATAAAGATATTTTATTATTATATTTATCAGATATTAAAATGTAGAAGCAATTCTATAAATACCAAATTCTCTATGACCAAGACTTTCAGCTTTAGTATATTTACCATTACAGACTTCTACTATTTCGTTGAATATTTCTTGACCTATATCTGCTATTTTAGCACCATCTGTTATTATTCTACCCGCATTTATATCTATATTGTCTGGCATTTTGTTGTATGTACCACTATTTCCAGTGATTTTAATAACTGGAGAAATTGGGCTTCCTGTTGGAGTACCTCTACCAGTTGAAAAGATTACGATTTGTGCACCACCTGCTACCATACCAGTAATAGAATCTATGTCTTGTCCTGGTGTATCCATAAAATACAGACCTTTTTTATCAGAAGGTACAATATCGGCGTATTCAAGAGCACCTTTGAATGGTTTATTACCCGCTTTATACATACATCCAAGTGATTTTTCTTCAATTGTTGAAAGTCCGCCAGCTTTATTACCTGGAGTAGGTTGACCACTACGTAAATCTTCTCCCATGGCAATTGCTCTCTTTTCTACATCACTTACAAATTTAAGAAACTTATCTTTCATTTTTTCATCTTCAAAACGAGTAGCTAATAAATGTTCTGCACCAATTACTTCTGTAGTCTCACTTAGTATACTGCTTCCACCCTCATCTACAAGAAGGTTTGAAGCGACTCCAATTGAAGGATTTGAAGCTATTCCACTTGTTGGGTCAGAACCACCACATTCAAGTGCTAATGTAATTTCGCTCATATCGAACTCAACCCTTACTTCTTTTGATACTTCACGAGACATTTGACCTATTATTTCAGCTCCTTTAGAGACTGTTTTTAATGTTCCACCACATTCTTGTATAACAACATAATCTACTTTTTTTCCTGTTGTAGCTATCTCAGAAGCTAAGTCTTTTGCTTGAATACCATCACAACCAAGACCAACTACTAAAACTGCGGCAACATTAGGATTTTTCCCAAAGCCTATCAATGTTTTTGCTGTAAGTTCTATATCAGAACCAATTTGACAACATCCATGTTGATGAGGTATAGCTATTGCTCCAGGTACAAGTGATGCTATTCTTGTAGCTGTCTCACTTGAACATACAGATGTTGGAATAACTAAAATATGATTACGAATACCAAATTGTCCATTTTCTCTTAAATAACCCATTAATTTCATTTTAATTACCTCCTATTTTTTGTCTCCACGACCACGTGTACTTTCAATATTATGTACATGAACATAATCACCAGTTTTTATGTCAACTGTTGCGATTCCTATAACTTCACCATATTTATAGACAACATCACCTTTTTTTACATCCTCTGTAGCCATCTTGTGAAAAACAGGGATATCATCATTTACTATGTAAGATTCTCCATCAATTGAAACTTTTTCACCTTTAACTAAAGGTCTAACACATGTAACTAGATTATCTTTTTCATTTGCATGAATAATTGCATTCATTACTTTTACCTCCTTAAATATTAATTTACTTCAATGTTTTCATTTGCTTTAAAAATACCTTTTTTCCTTTTTTCTCTCTTATCTAAATAAGAAACCAACATTGGACAACATATTGCTGTAACAATGATAGCAGCAGCAACCTGCACTGTTGAAACGGCTGCAATTGTCGCTAGAGTAGGGTCTATAGCAGCTAAAGCTTCAGGAGTACCAGCTGCATTACCAGCTGTTGTACCAGTAGCTGCACCTACTGCTGGATGCTCTGCACGTATAAGTTTCATTACAAAATATCCACCCATACCAGTTATTAGAGTAACTCCTAAACCAAGACCAACCCCAGGTAATCCAGCAGTTATAATTTGATTAAAGTTTAATGCTGCTCCTAAAGGAAAAGCAAAGAAAGGAATTAATAATGTTGTACCAGGTGCAAGGAATTCTCGTATATCTTCATCAAGATTTCCAAGTATAAATCCAAGTAATATTGGTATAAGTGCTGCAAATAGTGCTACTATAGGTACATTTGCAAGCCCAGTCACTCCAAAAGCAAGCATTGTGAAAAAAGGACCATCATTTAGTGATAATATAGATATTGCTCCAACATCTGTAGAGTCTCCATATTCCCCTGCAAGTGCAGCAAATAGGCCTCCATTTGAATTAGTCATGGTAGCAACTATGGCAAGAGGTGTAATACCAAGTATACCTTTAGGGCCTATAAATTTACTGACAATAATACCTAATACTGCACCAATTATGAATTTTGTTGCTGTAAGTGCTATTCCTTTAGTCAATGGTTTACCAGCTTGTCTAATGTTAATTTGAGCTCCATTACATAGACAAAATAGAGCAAGTATACTCATTGCACCAGTTTTAAATAAGGACGTTGTGAATCCTCCAATTTCTAGAGCTTGTGGACATACTGTATTAAATAGTGCTCCCAATAACAGGGGACATACCATAAGTCCTCCTGGCATCTTTTTCACTGATTTCAAGATGTGCATTTAGTATCACTCCTTTTTATTTTTATATAAGTATCTAAAAGCAATTACTATGCCAATATATAGATTTTATGTTTTAAGTTATTATGATTATTTTTGCTGATTGCTTGAAGTGCTGTAGAATACTTAGAACTAAAAGTATAATTGTGTAAATCTTAACATTGAAAATAATTATTTCATTATATAATAATATTTCTCAGTGAAAACAAATAAACGTCTTATGTATTAAAATTAAACATAAAACGTTTCGATATATTAAGTATGTATTATTTTTAAACATCACTTTCCATTTCTTTTAACTTTCTCCATAGAGTAGAGCGAGTTATTTTTAGAATTTCACAAGTCTT
Source organism: Clostridioides sp. ZZV14-6387 (assembly GCF_020657835.1). Taxonomy (NCBI): domain Bacteria; kingdom Bacillati; phylum Bacillota; class Clostridia; order Peptostreptococcales; family Peptostreptococcaceae; genus Clostridioides; species Clostridioides sp. ZZV14-6387. The sequence goes on along the minus strand of NZ_JAGWCW010000001.1, from coordinate 5,855 downwards.
TGTAGTATTTCTATTGTTTTCGTTGTAAATTTTATAGATATATTTTTTTTCTAGTGTCTTTAAATCTAAGTTATTACATTCAAAATTATTATTTATATTATCTATATTGCTTGTATTATCTATATTATTTATATACTCACTGTTATATTTTTCTAATAAAATCGAGTCAAATGATTCTACAATAACAGCTCTTTCCATCATTCCTTCTAATTCTCTTATATTTCCTTCATATTTTCGTTCGAGAAGTACTTGCTTAATATTTGGAGTGATAATTAAAGGGGCTTTGTTGTATTTGACTGAGTATTTATGTATAAAAAATTCTGATAGTTTTAATATATCTTCTTTTCTTTCTTTTAATGAAGGGAGATATAGTGTTAAGATATTTATTCTAAAATAAAGGTCTTGTCTAAATAAACCATCACGCATCATATTTTTTAAGTCTTTATTAGAAGCACAAATAATTTTTACATCTATAGGAATGACTTTATCACCACCAATTCTCATAACTTGTTTTTCCTGTAAGACTCTCAATAGTCGTCCTTGAAGTTCAAGAGGAATTTCACTTATTTCATCGAGAAAAATTGTACCCTCATGCGCTAGTTCAAATACACCTGCTTTTCCTTTTTTTCTCGCACCTGTAAATGAACCTTCCTCATAACCAAAAAATTCACTTTCTATTAAAGATGGAGGTATAGCAGCACAATTTACAGCTACAAAAGGTGCATTTTTACGTTTACTATAGTTGTGTATGCTTTGACAAAACAGCTCTTTACCAACACCTGATTTTCCAGTGATAATCATAGGGGTGTCATAACAGGCATATTTCTTTGCAATTTCTATGCAATTTTTCGTTTTTTCACTAGCATGAATTATGTCATCGAAAGTGTATTTAGCAGAGAGACCTTTATTTAATAGACTTCTTCTTATTGTATGCTCAAAAGAACTTATCTCCTTGCTATCTTGAAAGGTAGAAACAGCTCCTTGGATTTGACCATCGACGATGATTGGAACTCTATTTGTTATGATTTTTGTACTTCCTATATTTTGTATTTCACCAATTTGTGGCTCCATAGTTTCAACTACTTGAGGAAGGACTGTATTTGGGATTACGTCTATAATGTTATGATAAAGTGCATTCTCTTTTTTTATACCAAATATTTTTTCTGCACTCTTATTAAATAATGTGATTATAAAATTTTTGTCAACAGTTATTATGCCATCATGTACAAAATCTGTCATAGCTTCTATCTGTAATCTTCTTTTTTGTTCATCTTTGGTTGCATCAAGTATTTGTTCTGCTTGTTGAATGGCTCTAAGTATATTTTCTTCCCTAGATTCGATTAATATCCCCTTGCAATTGAGTCTTTTAACAATATGTGCAACAGTAGTATCTCCTATGTATGTGTTGATACCTTTTTTTCTGTATTTCTCTATAGCATCATAAATCTCTTCTTCTTTTTCAATTTCAATCATAGTTATTTTCTTATTTAATATTTCTTCTATGATGTCAAAACCATAGATTACATTATTAAATCCAATTATTCCAAATGGCTCATTAGAGTTTTTTACTTCTTTATAGCTTTCTATGATATCATAAGCATCTACTTTAATCTCAACTATAGGTATGTTGTAAGTAGCTTTTAGCATATTGTAAGTACCACCTCGGCTTATGATGATTCTAGTTCCATGATTAATACTTTTTTCCGCAAGAGGTATCCCTTCTTTTAGATTACCAAATACAACATCAATATTTGTATAATTGTATTTTTTAACTATATGAATTGATTTTTCATAGGTTCCTTTAGTGGGAGCAATAACGAGTATTTCTTTCATAATAATTCCTCCATTTTTCATCAAATAAACTTAAATATTATACTGTGACTAAATTTTATCAGTTATATTTTAATATTTTACTTTATATTTAATTATAAATAAAGTGTTTTTAAAAAGAGCATTATAAAAGACTGTACAAAAAAGAAGTTTTAGAATTCTAAAACTTCTTTTTTGTACAGTCTTTTAATGTGTAATATCTATTTATCAAATCTATTTACTCTAAATAATTTCATATTTTTATTTTCTTTACCAAGATACAATTCACTCAACATTATACCACCCAATATTGCAAAGAGTATTCCATTGGCTCCATAACCTAGGCAATACCATAGATTGTGGTTTTTGTTATCTGGTCCAATAAACCCTAAATTATCTAAAGTAGAAGCAAAGCAACCACAATATTTATATTCAATCTGTATATCCTTTATATCCTTAAACATGCTTTTCAATCTTTGCTCTAAAATATCATACTTTTTATTAGCTAAAGTTTCATTTTCTATATCATCAAAACTTACATCCTCGCCACCTATAATTAATCTATTATCTTTTGTAGTTCTTAGATAATTATATGGGTCGCAGTTATCTCTAATTAGAATATTGTTTTTCCAAGAATCTATGTTTTTAATTGGCTTTGTTGCTATATTAAAAGTATTTGACTTAGTTGCAAAGTTTCTTTTGGTAAATAAACTTGTATTGTATCCTGTAGCTACAATTAGTTTTTTTCCATGAACTTTATAACCATAAGATACTTCAGCAGTTACTTTATCATTTGCGAAATCTACTTTTTTTACTTCTGTATTTTCATATACCTGAAGACCATTTTTTAGACTTACATCGATTAAATGATGACTGTATTTATATGGGTCCAATTCTCGTCCTCCGTTTTTTGCTATTAATCCTGATTTTAAATCAAAACTAAAAGGGTTTGTAGATTCATCAATATATTCAACATCAAATCCATTTTCTTTTCTTAAATTATATTCTTCTTTTATAGCCTTAATTTCAAGCTTATTAGCAGTGTAAAGTAGAGTATCTCTTTTAGCATAATCACACTTATTTCCATATAGTTCTATAAATTCATCTAATTCTTCAAGTGCTGATACACAAAGATTGTATGCTTTTATTGCATCAGTTAAAGTCATAACTTCTGTTAAGTCTATCAAATTGTCATCTAATTCGTATTGCAAAAGAGAAGTGGTTACACTAGTGCTTCCGTGTGCAATCCTTCCTTTTTCTAGAATGACTGATTTTATATTGTTTTTAGCTAGATAGTAAGCACAAATGCATCCAGTAACACCGCCACCAACAATTATAACATCAGTATCAATATCATCAGTAAGATATGGAAATTGTTTTGGTATTTTGTTTATATTGGTAAAAATAGGCTTTCCTTTTACATATTCTTGATTCATATATTTCACTCCTAACATTTATTATGTATGAGTGTATTATTTTCTATAGCAAATAATATTATACATTTTAATTATCTAGATATATGGGTATGTATAAATAAAAATGTGATAACATTTTAGAGTAAAACATATGTATAATATATTCATAAGTACTTTGTTTTAAGTAATAGTGGTATATAATGTTTTTAATAAGAAAAGAGATTTAATAAAAATCAATTAAAAATTTAAAGTAGGAGGTAAATTTATGCTTTCAAAAGATATAGCTTCAAAGGTATTAGAAAAGTGTCTAATTACTGGAGGAGATTTTGCTGAGATTTTTGAAGAAGACACTCTAAATAATTCTATCAGTTTAATAGATAATAAAGTAGAAAATGCAATAGGTGGAAGAAATTATGGTATAGGAATAAGAATATTTAAAGGTTTAAAGAGTATATATGCTTATACAAGTGACAATTCTCTAAGTAGTCTGTTGGATGTAGCATATAAAGCTGCTGTTGCTTTAGGCAAATTAGAAGATGGTAAAAGTATAATATTAAATGACAGTATTAAAATAAATAACATACATAATATAAAAATTTATCCAAATTCAATAGATAATAGAGATAAAGTAAATGTAATGAAGGTTGCATATAAGAGTGCAAAAGCGTTTAGTAGTGATATATCTCAAGTAAGTGTTAGTTATTCAGATAAAGACCAAAAAATATTAATTGCAAATACTGAAGGGATATATGTTGAGGATAGAAGAATAAGAACGAGACTTGGAATAAGTTCAGTTGCATCTAAAGGCAATGAAAATCAAACTGGATTTGAAGGACCAGGAGGTTGTAAAGGATTTGAGATATTTGAAGAAATAGACCCAGAATACTATGCGAAAGAATCAGCTAGAGTAGCACATACTATGTTGCATGCTAAAAATTGCCCAGCAGGTAATATGATGGTAGCAATCGATAATGGATTTGGTGGGGTAATTTTCCATGAAGCTTGTGGTCATTCTCTGGAAGCTACATCAGTTGCAAAAGGAAACTCTGTATTTGCAGATAAATTAGGTCAACAGATTGCTTCTACAAAGATTACAGCTATAGATGATGGAACAATACCAAATTACTGGGGCTCTATGAATATAGATGATGAAGGAAATCCAGCTCAGAAAAATATACTAATTGAAAATGGGATATTAAAGTCTTATATGATAGATAAACTTAATGGTAGACGAATGGGAATGAATCCTACAGGAAATTCTCGTAGACAAAACTATAAATTTGCTCCAACTTCAAGAATGACCAATACTTATATTGCTGCTGGAGAAGATAAACCAGAAGATATTATAAAGTCAATGCCAGATGGACTTTATGCTAAAAAAATGGGTGGTGGCTCTGTAAACCCTGTAACAGGAGAGTTTAATTTTGCAGTTTCAGAGGGATACTTGATAAAAAATGGAGAAATACAAGAGCCAGTTAGAGGAGCTAGTTTGATTGGAAAAGGTAGTGATGTACTTATGAATATAGATATGGTTGGGGATAACTTAGAACAAGCTCAGGGGATGTGTGGTTCATCCTCAGGAAGTATACCAACTAATGTAGGTCAGCCTATGATAAGAGTAAAAGAAATTACTGTAGGTGGAAGATAGGAGGGATAAGTATGGAACTTAAAAGTTTTAAAGATATATTATTTAAAAAAGCTCTAAGCGAAGGTTTTGAAGAGTGTGAGGTATACTATTATACAGGAGAAAATCTAAGTATAAATATATATGAAGGCGAAGTTGAGAAATACAATCTTGATAAGTCTTTTGGTTTGTCTTTTAGAGGAAAAATAAATGGAAAGATAGGTTACTCTTATACAGAAATTTTAGATGATAAAGCTGTTGATATGTTGATAAAAAATGTAAAAGATGGAGTAAATACTATTGAAAATGAAGATGTACAATTTATATATGAAGGTGATAAGCAATATAATGAGGTAAAAACTTATTCTAAAGAGCTAGAAAATTTAGAAGCAGATAAGTTGATTGATTTAGCCTTACAAATGGAAAGAGAAACTAAAGCTTATTCAAACAAGGTAATAAATTTATCTAGATGTACTCTATCTTATTCTGTATCAAGTAATGGTATATATAATACTAAAGGTCTTGATTTAAGCAATAAGACTAATATGCTTATAGGATTTGTAGTTCCCATTATACAAGACAATGAACAAAAATATGATGGAGTAGGGTATAATATAGCAACTTCTATTGAAGAAATAAAGCCTTATGAGATAGCAAAACTTGGTGTTGAAGATGCTTTATCTAAGGTAGGGGGTAAGAGTATCCCATCAGGTAAATATAAAACTATATTGTTTAATGAAGCTATGGTATCTTTGCTTAGCACATTTTCTGGAATATTTAATGCAGATTCAGCTCAAAAAGGATTATCTTTATTGAAAGATAGAGAAGGAGATATGATAGCATCTCCTATAGTTACAATAGTTGATGACCCACTTTTAGAAAATGGTATGGCATCGACTCCTTTTGATTAAAAAATAGCTACGCACACTCGTGACTTTAGTCGTGAGTTAGTAGCTAAAATAGTCAGCATATAGGGAAACTTATATGTAGAGATAGGATAGAACCTA